>NZ_JBJLSE010000129.1:0-8733 GCF_050871845.1 Kineococcus arenarius subsp. arenarius | reverse complement strand
TGGCCTGGGACAGCGGGATCAGGGAGACGTTCGAGCCGAACAGGCCGGTCTTCACGGAGACCCACTCGGGCTGGTTCGTCGCGTTGTCCAGGTAGACCTCGTCGACCTTGCCGATCTTGTCGCCGTCCGTGCCGGTGACCGTGGCGCCGTAGAGCTCCTCGACGGAGTTCATCCCGGAGATCATGTCGTGTCCCTTCCGTTGGACGTCTTGGCCGTTTCGCCAATCCCTTGACAACGAGAGGGTTACCCGGGTCCCGGGGGCTCAAACAGGGACGTGCGCGGAACTTCCCCGCGGCCCCGCGGCGCCCCTCACAGCAGCGCGGTGAACAGCGGCACCAGGCGCTCGTCGTCGGTGAGCGCACCGTGCTGGCCGATCAGCCGCAGCGTCTGCGGGCGAGCGCGGGCGGAGTCCACCACCGCCACCGGGCCGGTCATGACGGCGAGCACGTCGCCGATGCGGCCGGCCACCTGTTGCTCGACCGGCCCGAACCAACCGGCGGCGACGGCCTCGGCGCGGGTGAGGACGTGCGCGACCCCCTCCAGCCTGCTCGCCCAGGCGTGCGCGACGGCCGCAGCGGCACCGGGCTCGGTGTACAGCTGCACGGCGCGCGGCTCCCCGCCGACGTGGCGCACGCCCTCGCGCAGGCCGGGCTCGTGGGCCAGGTCCAGCCGTTGCGGAGCCTGCACGTCGACCATGCCGTGGTCGGCCGTGACCAGCAGCAGGGTGCCCCGCGGCAGGCGGCGGGTCAGCTCGGCGACGGCGGCGTCCACGCGCGCCAGCTCCTCGCCCCACTGCCAGGACCCCACGCCCTCGCCGTGACCGGTGTGGTCCAGCCGGCCCCAGTAGACGTAGGTGAGCCCGCGCGGCGCGGCGCGCACCGCGGCGACCGCGGCGTCGACGCGCGCCTCCAGCCGCTCGGGGGTGCCCACGAAGCGCCCGCCGCGCAGCGCGGCCTCGGTCAGCCCGGAGCCGTCGAAGTGCGGCGGGGCCACGCGCGTGACGGGCACGCCGGCCGCGGCGACCTGCTGGAAGACGGTGGTGTGCGGCTGCCAGCGGCGCGGGTCCACGGGGCCGTCCCACTGCAGCTGGTTCAGCAGCGCGTCGCGGTCGGGGTCGAGGACCTCGTAGCCGACGAGCCCGTGCGACCCGGGCGGCAGGCCGGTGCCCAGCAGGCCCATGCTCGTGGCGGTCGTCGTGGGGAAACCGGCGGTGAGCACGCGGTGGCCGCCGTCGGCGCGCCACCGGCGCAGCGCCGGCACGTGCCCGGAGCGCTCCTGGAGGGCCTGCTCCCCCATGCCGTCGACCAGGAGCAGGCACACCCGTTCGGCCGGGGGCAGGTCCAGACCCGGACCGGTGCCCGTGGTGACGCCCAGCGAGCGGGCGGCGGCAGGCAGCAGCTCCGCGAGGGTGTCGACGCCGTACGCGGGCACCGGCGGGGCCGCACCCGCGACGCCCGGGCTCGCGCTCACGACCGGACCACCACGAGGTCGCCGCGCCGTCAGCGCGACGTGGCGGCCGACAGGGCACGGGCGAACGCGACGGCCGCCGCCACCGCGTCGGCGCCCTCGGCTGCCCCGGCCACCCGCACGGTCAGGTCGTCCCCGGTCAGGGTGCCCGTGTAGCCGTGGTCGGCCTCGCAGTCGGGGTCGGGGCAGCTGGCCGGCTCGAGGTCGACGCGCTGCACCGCGCCCCAGCTGATGGTGAGGCTGACCTCCGCGGGCACGGAGCCGGGCCGGTGGTCGGCGGGCCGGGTGACGACCTGCGAGACCACGACCGAGGCGACCTGCTCCAGGGGGACCGACTCCGTGGAGCACACCGCGTACGGCTCCGGGGACGTCTCGTCCGGACCGTGGTCGTCGGCGTGCGCCACGAGCAGGCGCGTGGCGGTGGTGGTCAGGACGGTGACGTGCCGGCGCACCTCGTTGGCGTCGAAGGTCGTCTCCTGGTGCACCAGGTGCGCCTCGACCTCCTCCTCGGCCAGCGCGGTGAGCAGGCTGTCGGCGACGACGGCCGGGTAGTAGCCGGCGCGCTCGAGGTCGGACAGGAGCCGGGGCGGCAGCTCACCGGGTGCGGTCGCCGGGGCCCCCTCGGGACCGGGGGTGCCGCTGGTGCCGTGCCCGGACCGCCGGGAGTGGGTGCGCTCGCGCATCCCCCCATCCTCCCCCACGGCGGGCACCGCCACCGCCCACCCCGCCCGTCGCGTCAGTCGGCGTCGAGGAGCAGCTCGCGCCCGCCCAGCGGCTGCACCGGCCGGGAGTTCTCGGTGATCACGGACCGGAAGTCGGACAGCTGCTCCGCGGAGACCTCCACCGGCTGCTGCATGACGAACCAGGAGACCCCCTCCGTGCACGGCGGGGTCGTCAGCGACCCGGTGTAGCGGTACGTGCGGCGGTCCTGCGGCAGCAGCGCCCCGGTGTCGAAGCCGGCGAGGGTCACCTCCTGGCTGGTGTCGGCGGGCAGCTGCCCGAAGTACTCCGCCAGCGCGCTGTCGGCGGCCCCCTCCTGCAGCAGGACCCCCACCACGGCCACGGCCCCGGACTCGTCGGTGTGGACGAGGTGCAGCTCGCCGGCGTACGTCTGCCCGGCCACCGTGTGCTCGGCGGGCTCGTGCAGGTGGAACTGGGTGAGGCTGTACGTCCTGCCGTCCACGGTCATCGTGGAACCGGAGGGTTCGACGCCCTGCACGGTGTGGACGGTGTTCTTCAGCTCGACGTCCCCGGTGGCGTAGTCGAACTGCAGGTCCGGCAGCGGCACGGTGCTGGCTCCCGCCAGGTCGATCGGCGACTGCTGCGACGCGTCGGCGCACTCGGCGTAGTCCTCGGACAGCGAGGCCCAGTTCGCCGGTCCCAGCTCCCCCTCGTACCCGAACTCCACGGCGCGCTGGGCGCCGGCGGACTGCACCGCGTCGGGAGCCGACGGGCTCGGGGAGGAGGTCGCGGAGGAGGAGGAGCTCGCCGTCGACGTCGCGGGGTCGTCCTGCCCGCCGCACCCGGCGAGGAGGACGAACGCGGCGCTGAGGACCAGGGTCGTGGGGGTGTGGCGGCGCACGGGGGTTCCTCCGGTCGTACGGTTCTCCTGCGGAGGTTCCACGGTGGCACCGGGTGCGCACCGCGGCGCGCCGGGGCGTGTCCGGCGCTCCGGAGGCGTCGGGCCGGGCCGGCCGCGGGGGGCGTCCGGCTACGCCGACCGCAGGTACTGGTCCGCCCACGCGCTGATGATGCGGGCGGCGCGCCCGGCCTGACCGGGGGCGACGAGCAGGTGGTCGGAACCGTCCAGCGAGACGAAGCTGCGCGGGTGCGGTGCGGCGCGGAAGATCGCGCTGGCGTTGTCGACGCTCACGGTGTCGTCGGTCGGCGAGTGCATCACCAGCAGGGGCACCCGGAGCCCGCGGATCTGCTGCTTCAGGTCCGCCTGGCGCACGTCCTTGACGAAGGCCCGCTTGAGGGTGAGGGCCCTGCCCCCCACCATCCACTCGGCGTGCCCCTCGGCCATCACCCGGTCCACGAGCGCGTCGTAGTTGTGCTCGACGTGACGCGGTTCCGACGGTGCGCCGACGCTGACCACCGCCCGCAGGCCGGGCACGCGGCTCGCGGCGGCGAGGACGGCCGCGCCGCCGAAGGAGTGCCCCACCAGCAGGTCCGGGGCCGTGCCCCGTGCGGCCATGAACTCCGCGGCGCGCACCGTGTCGGAGACCTTGTGGGTGAAGGACCCGTCACCCCACTCCCCCTCGGAGTCGCCCAGCCCCAGGTTGTCGAAGCGGAGCATCCCGATGCCGTCGGCCGCGAGGGCCCTGCAGATGCGCGCCGCGGCCGGCGAGTCCTTGCCCAGGGTGAAGCCGTGGGCGAAGACGCCCCACCCGCGCACCTCGCCCTCGGGCAGGTCGAGCAGCCCCGCGAGCCTGTGGCCCGTGGTGCCGGGGAACGAGATGCGTTGCGCCACCGTTCCCCGCTCCGTCGCCCCGAGTGCTTGGCGGCAGACCCTCTCACACGGGGCCGGGGCCCGTGGGGCCACCGGCTCCCCGCGAACCCGAGCGCCTCACGTGGGCAGGGTGCGCCGGTCGGGGTCGGCGCGCCCCTGCGGCGGGGCGAGGGTCACCTCCGCGCCCAGCACGCGCGCGCCGCGCTCGGCGACGAGCACCGGTGACAGGCGCATCTCGGCGACCTCCGGCAGCGCGTCGGCCAGCACCGCCACGCGGGCGACGACGTCCTCGAGCGCGTCGACGTCCATCACGGGGGTGCCGCGGTGGCCGAACAGCTTGGGGGCGGCCTTGACCGAGCGCACCAGCTCGGCGACGTCCACGTCGGTCAGCGGGGGGATGCGGTAGGCGACGTCGCCCATGAGGTCGAGGGGGTCGCCCTCCACGCCGAAGCTGACCACCGGCCCGAAGAGGGGGTCCTCGGTGCTGCGCACCATGCACGGCACCCCCTGCCCGGCCATGCGCTGCACGGCCAGCACGTCCGCGCGCCGGCCGAAGACCTGGCGCATGTCGGCGACGGCCTCGGCGAGCGCGGCGGCGTTGGTGATGCCCAGGCGCACGCCCCGCAGGTCCTGCCGGCCGGCCAGCTCCTCCCCGACGGTCTTCAGCGCCACCGGCCACCCGAGCCGCTCGGCGGCCTCGACGGCCTCGTCGACGCTGCGGACCTCCGCGCGGGCCAGCAGGTCGATGCCGCCGGTGGCCAGCAGGGCGCGCGTCTGCTCGGCGTCCAGCGTCAGCCCGTCGGGGGCCTGGGCCAGCGCCTGCTCCACCAGGGCGCGCGCGGCGCGCAGGTCCACGCCCGGCGGTGCCAGCGGGTGCCCGCGGTCGCGGCGGCGCCACTGGGCGTAGCGCACGACGGCGGCCAGGGCCCGCACCGCGTCCTCGGGGGTGGGGTAGGAGGGCACCACGGGCGCGTCGGCGGGGACGTCGGGACCGCTGGCGCCGGCGAGCGCGGCGGAGACGCTGCGGGTGCCGAGGAAGCAGGTGACGGTGGTCTTCGCGCCGGCCGCGGCGGTGCGCGCCACGGCGGCGGCCACCGCGGGGTCCGGCTCGGGGGTGGGTGGCACCCAGCTGGCCACGACGGCGTCGACGTCGGGGTCGGCGAAGGCGGCCTCCAGGGCCGCCGTGAACGACTCCACGCCCGCGTACGGGGCGACCGCCACGGGCCCGTGCACGACCTGCAGTCCCCAGCTGACGCAGGCGTCGGCGGCCAGGGTGCCCAGCGCGTCGGAGTTGCCGACGATGGCCACGCGCACGCCCTGCGGCAGCGGCTGGTGCACGGCGACCTGGGCGACGTCGAACAGCTGGTGCACGTTCTCCACGCGGATGACGCCGGCCTGGCGCAGCATGCTGTCGACGGCCTCGAAGGGGGCGCGCGAGGCGCGCACGGCGTGCCCGGGCGGCACGCCGAACCCGGAGGCGCCGGACTTCACGACGACGACGGGCTTCTTGCGCGCCAGGGTGCGCGCCACGCGGCTGAACTTGCGGGGGTTGCCGATGCTCTCCAGGTACAGCCCCACCGCGGCGGTGGCGTCGTGGTCGAGCCAGAACTGCATGAGGTCGTTGCCGGAGACGTCGGCGCGGTTGCCGGCGGAGACGAACGTGGACAGCCCCAGGCCGCGGCGCTGCGCGGAGGACAGGACCGTCACGGCCAGCGCGCCGGACTGGCTGAACAGGCCGAAGCGCCCGGCCGGCGGCACCTGCCCGTACAGCGAGGCGTTCAGGCGCACCGCGGGGTCGGTGTTGACGACGCCGTAGGAGTTCGGGCCCACCACGCGCATGCCGTTGGCGCGGGCGATGCGCACGAGCTCGCGCTGCAGGGCCAGGCCCTCGGGGCCGGTCTCGGCGAAGCCGCTGGAGACGACGACGAGGCCGCGCACGCCCATGGAGGCGCAGTCGGCGACGGTGGGCACGACGGCCGCGGCGGGCACCGCCACGACCGCCAGGTCCACCGGGCCGGGCAGGTCGCGCACCGAGCGCAGCACGGGCACGCCGAGCAGCAGCTCGCCGGGGGCGGCCTCGGCGTTCACGGCGTGCACGGTGCCGGTGAACCCGCCGGTGACGACGTCGGCGAGCAGGCGGTGCCCCACCGAGCCGGGGGTGCGGCTGGCTCCGACGACCACCACGGAGGACGGTGAGAGCAGGGCCTGCACGCTGCGCGCCTCGGCGCGCTGCTCGCGCGCGCGCATGACGTCCACGGAGCGCTCGGTGGGGTCGATGTCGAAGGAGACCTCCAGCACGCCGTCGGAGTAGCCCTGGCGGACCTCGAAACCGGCTTCGCGGAAGACGCCGATCATCTTGGCGTTCTGCGGCAGGACGTCGGCGGTGAAGCGGCGGATGCCGCGCTCGCGGGCGGCGGCGGCCAGGTGCTCCAGCAGGACCGAGCCGAGCCCGCGGCCCTGGTGGGCGTCGGAGATGTTGAAGGCGACCTCGGCGGCGCGCGGCGCGCCGGCTCGCACGGGGGTGGCGTCGAAGCGGGCGATGCCGACGATGTCCTCGCCCACGGTGGCCACGAGCGCGACGCGGTCGACGTGGTCGACGTTGGTGAAGCGCTCCAGGTCGCGGCTGGACAGGCGCGGCATGGGGGCGAAGAAGCGCAGGTAGCGCGACTCCTCCGACTGGCGCGAGTGGAAGGCGGCGACGAGGTCGGCGTCGGAGGGGCGGATGGGGCGGACGTGCGCGGTGGCCCCGTCGCGGAGCACGACGTCCGCTTCCCAGCGGGTCGGGTAGCCCACCGGCGGCAGCGGCACCATGCCCGCCACCCTAGTGGGGCCCCGGCGCGGGGGTGGGAGGGTGGGCCCGTGGACTTCGCCGAGGTGCTGCGCCGGCGGCGCATGGTGCGCAGCTACGACGCCCGGCCGGTGGAGGGGGCCGTGCTGGAGCGGGTGCTGTCGGCGGCGCTGCGCGCGCCGTCGGCGGGCAACAGCCAGGGCCGGGACCTGCTGGTGCTGCGCGCGGCGGCCGACCGGGACGCCTTCTGGGAGCTGGGCGCGCGCGGTCGCCCCGGCCCGGCGGACGCGTGGCTGACGGGGATGCGCACCGCTCCGGTGCTGGTGCTGCTGCTGGCCGACCCCGGCGCCTACGCCGAGCGCTACGCGCGGCCGGACAAGCCCGGCCCGGACCGCGACGCGGCGGCGTGGGAGGTGCGCTGGCCGGACGTCGACACCGGGATGAGCGGTCTGCTGCTGCTGCTGGCCGCCGTGGACGCCGGGCTGGGCGCGTGCCTGTTCGGGGTCCCGGCGGCGGCGCACCCGGCGGTGCGCGAGCGCTTCGGGGTGCCGCCCGGGCGCCGGCTGGTGGCCGCCGTCGCGCTGGGGCACCCGGCGCCGGGCGAGGCGTCGCGGCCCTCGCACCGGCACCGGCGCACCCTGGCCGACAGCGCCCACGACGGCGCGTTCGGCGCGCCCTGGGGCGGCTGACCGGCGCGGCCGACCGGGGCGGCCCGGCCGGGAGCGCCCTCGCCGGGCGGCGGGGTGTCGGCGGGGTGTCACCGGGGTGTCGGTCGCGGGCGGCAAGATGGGGGCCATGGCACGACGCACGTCCCCTCCCCCGCCGCCGGACGCTCCCGAGCGCATCGTCGACATCGACGTCGAGCAGGAGATGCAGGGGGCGTTCCTGGAGTACGCCTACTCCGTCATCTACTCCCGGGCCCTGCCGGACGCGCGCGACGGGCTGAAGCCGGTGCAGCGGCGGATCCTCTACATGATGCAGGACATGGGCCTGACGCCCGAGCGCGCGCACGTGAAGTCAGCGCGCGTGGTGGGCGAGGTGATGGGCAAGCTGCACCCGCACGGCGACGTGGCGATCTACGACGCGCTGGTGCGCCAGGCGCAGCCGTTCACGATGCGCGTGCCGCTGGTCGACGGGCACGGCAACTTCGGCTCGCTGGACGCCGGCCCGGCCGCCCAGCGCTACACCGAGGCGCGCCCCGCCCCGGCGGCGCTGCTGATGACGACCGGCCTGGACGAGGACGTCGTCGACTTCGTCCCGAACTACGACGACAGGCTGAGGGAACCCGGTGTGCTGCCGGCGGCGTTCCCGAACCTGCTCGTCAACGGCGCCAGCGGCATCGCGGTCGGCATGGCCACGAACATGCCGCCGCACAACCTCGGGGAGGTGGTCGCCGCGGCCCGCCACCTCATCAAGAACCCGGGCGCCGACCTGCCGGAGCTGATGCGGTTCGTGCCCGGGCCGGACTTCCCCACCGGCGGCAGGGTCGTCGGCCTGGAGGGCATCCGCGACGCGTACCAGAGCGGTCGCGGCACGTTCCGCACCCGCGCCGCGGTCCGCGTGGAGAACGTCACCGCGCGCCGCAAGGGCATCGTCGTCACGGAACTGCCCTACGGCGTGGGCCCGGAGCGGCTGACCGAGAAGATCGCCGACAACGTCAAGGCCAAGCGGCTGCAGGGCGTGGCCGACGTGGTGGACCTCTCCGACCGCACCCGGGGCCTGCACCTGGTCATCGAGGTGAAGAACGGTTTCGTGCCCGAGGCGGTCCTGGAGCAGCTGTACCGGCTGACACCGATGGAGGAGACCTTCGGCATCAACAACGTCGCCCTCGTCGAGGGCCAGCCCCGCACGCTGGGGCTGAAGGAACTGCTCGAGGTGTTCATCTCCCACCGCCTGGACGTGGGGGGGGGGGGGGGGGGGGGGGGGGGGGGGGGGGGGGGGGGGGGGGGGGGGGGGGGGGGGGGGGGGGGGGGGGGGGGGGGGGGGTGGGCGGGGGTGTTCTCGTGCGTGTGGGGGCGCGGGGGGG
>NZ_JBJLSE010000128.1:0-9196 GCF_050871845.1 Kineococcus arenarius subsp. arenarius | reverse complement strand
GGTGACCTCCCCCGGGGGGAGGTCACCGGCCGCAGCCGGTTCCCCGTACAGGAAGCCCTGCGCGTGCACCGCGCCGAGCTCGCGCAGCACCTCCGCCTGGGCGGGGCGCTCCACGCCCTCCACCACGACGCCCAGACCCAGGTCGCGCCCCAGGGTCAGCAGCGCGCGCAGGAACTGCTGGGCGCGCGGGCACACGTCCACGTCGGCGGTGAAACCCCGGTCGATCTTCACCGTGTCCAGGGGGATGGAGCGCAGGTGCAGCAGGGAGGAGTAGCCCGTCCCGAAGTCGTCCAGGGCCAGCGCGAAACCCTCCTCGTGCAGGCGCCCGGTGACGTCCTGGGCCGCCGGCAGGTCCCGCAGCAGGGCGTCCTCGGTGATCTCCAGCACGAGCTGCCCGGGGCGCAGCCCGTGCCGCCGCACGTGCTCGCCCACCGTGGCCGGGAACGCGGGGTCCGTCAGCAGCTCCGGCGGCACGTTCACCCCCACCCGCAGGTCGCCGCGCCCCGCGCGCGACCACCGCGCCAGCTGCTCGCACGCCTGCTCCAGCACGGTGCCGGTCAGCGCCGGCAGCAGGTTGCTGCGCGCGGCCAGCGGCACGAACACCTCCGGGCCGACCTGCTCGCCGCCGTGCTCCCAGCGCGCCAGGCACTCCACGCCGGTGACCCGCCCGGTCGCCAGCTCCACGATCGGCTGGAACACCGTGCCCACCTCGCCGCGCGCCAGCGCCCGGCGCAGCGGGTCGCGCAGGTGCACGTCGCGCGCCTGCGGCAGCCGCATGCTCGGCCGGTACAGCGACGTGCGCCCCTTGCCGGCGCGCTTGGCCGCGTCCAGCGCCACGTCGGCGTGCGCGAGCACCGCCGTCGGTGCGGGGGAGTCGTCCTCCGCGGCGACCTCCGCGACGCCCACGCTCACCCCGACCCCCACCTGCCGCCCGGCCAGGGTGAAGTGGTCGGCCATCGCCGCCACCGCCCGCTCCGCCAGCGCCAGCAGGTGCGGGTGCGCCGGGCCGCGGTCCCCGCGCTCCACCAGCACCGCGAACTGGTCGCTGCCCAGGCGGGCCAGCGTGTCCCCGGCGCCGACGACGCCGCGCAGCCGCTCCGCCACCCGGGTCAGCAGCTCGTCGCCGCCGGCGTGGCCGAGGGCGTCGTTGACGGCGCGGAAGTCGTCGATGTCGATGCTCAGCACCGCCAGCGGCCGCCGGTCGCGCCGGTGCAGCTCCAGCGCGTGGGTGAGGCGGTCCAGGAACATCGCCCGGTTCGCCAGCCCCGTCAGGTCGTCGTGCAGGGCCCGCCAGCGCAGCGCCGCCTCGCGGGCGTCGGCCTGCGCGCGCAGGCGCTCGGCGGCCAGCACCTGGCCCAGCAGCGTCGCCAGCAGCTCCAGCACCGGCTCGTGCCGGTGCAGCTCCGCCGGCTGGGCCCGCGGGTCCAGCCCGCACAGGGTGCCGAACAGGCGCCCGTCGCCCCCGCGGATCGGCACGCCCACGTACGCGCCGACGGGCAGCTCGCGCGCCACCCCCGCCGCCGCGTACCGGGGCACCGCCATCGCGTCCGGGGCGATGCGCGGGGCGTCCCCGACGGCCATGTGCCGGCAGAAGGACTCCGACCAGTCGTGCGAGTCGCCGGGCTGCTTGCCGTACGCCGCGTCGCGCACGTGCAGGTACAGCTGGCGGCCGTCCACCCGCGAGGTGATCGCCCAGAAGCCGAGCGGGACGTGCTGCTCCAGGAAGTCCAGGACCCGCGAGCAGGCCTCGTCGAAGGTCAGCAGGTCGGCCGGCACGGGGGAGCCCGCGGCCGGCGCCTCCGGCTCGACCACACCCACCACCTCCCCCGGTGAGCCCGGGACGCCCGCGTCCCCGGCGACGGTCAGCGTGGCACGGGACCGTCGCCCCGGCACGGCGAGCGGCGCCCGCGCCCGGCGACCCACGCCTGCACCCGGCGCCGCCGCCTGCCACGATGGGCCCATGAGCGCTACCAGGGCCGTCGAGGCCACGAAGAGGGAAGGCGGCCCCGTCCGGCGGCACGCCCAGATCACCGGTGCGGTCCTGATGGTCCTGGGGATCCTGGGGCTCATCCCGGGCATCACGACGAACTACGACCAGATGGGCTTCTTCCGCAGCGGCGCCGAGCTGTTCGGCGTGTTCACCGTCTGCGTCCTCACCTCGGTGGGCCTGTTCCTCTTCGGCGTCACCGTGCTGGCGTTCTCCGGCTCGGTGCGCCAGGCGCACAAGAACGTCATCCTGCACGCCCTGGCGCTCATCGCCATGGGCATCACCGGTGCCGGCCTGGTCGTGAACTCCCCGCACCCCCTGCTGCCCACCGACGTCGAGAGCAACTGGCTCTACCTGGCGCTGGGCGTCATCTTCCTCGTCGGGGGCAACCGGGCGCGGGCCAAGGAGATCAAGGAGAACGGCGTCTTCTGAGCTGTCTGAGCCGCGGCACCGGGGTCCGGGCTGAGCCCGAGACCCCGGCCCGCCCCGGCCGCGACCGTGAGTGGTGACGCCGGAGGAGACACGCGATTCACCTCTGCTGCCCGTGCTCCCCGGAACCCTGCTGCAACACGTCCGTGAGGGCGGCGGTCAGCTCCGCAGGGTCGGGCAGGCCGGCGCGCTGCTCAGGGGTGAGGGTCTCGTAGGTGGCCACCGCCACGGGTGAGGCGGCACTGGCCAGGGCGTAGCGCACCACCGCTTCGTCGCGTCCCGTGCACAGCAGGATCCCGACGGTGGGGGCGTGAAGGCTCGTGTCGCGGACCGTGTCGTCGACGACGGCGACGTACGTGCCCAGCTGGCCCAGGAAGCCGGGCTCGAAGCGGCCGATCTTGAGCTCGACGACGACGAAGTGCAGCTGGGTCAGGTGGAAGAGGAGCAGGTCGAGGACCATGACCTCGTCACCGACGTCGAAGCGGACCTGCCGGCCGACGAAGGCCATGCCGTGCCCGAAGGCGGTCAAGGTCTGCTGCAGGCGGTCCATCAACGCCTGTTCCAGCGCCTTCTGGGACATCCGCTCGGTCAGGGACAGGTGGTCGAAGACGTACGGGTCGCGGGTCAGCTGTTGCGCCAGCTCGGAGTCGGAGGCCGGTAGCTGGGCGGCGAAGTTGGAGGGAGCCGCGCCGGAGCGGGCGTGCAGACGGCTCATCACCTGGTGCTCGAGGACGTTGCGGGACCAGCCGTGCTCGACGGCCTCGGCGGCGTACCAGTGGCGCAGGGCGGGCTCGTCGAGGCGGTCCAGCAAGACGGTCAGGTGGCCCCAGGGCAATCGTGCAACGGCCTGTTGCACGAAGTCGGCCTCCTCGGGCCAGACGGCGGCCAGGGCGCGCATGTACTGCAGGTTGCGGCGGGAGAAGCCGCGCTGGTCGGGGAAGGTGGCGCGCAGGTCCTCCGCGAGGAGGGTGATCACCTTCGCGCCCCAACCTGCGGCCTGCTGGCGGTCGAGGATGTCGCGGCCGATCGACCAGTACAGCCGCAACAGCTCGGTGTTGGCCGCCCGCGCGGCCCGCACCCGGGACGTGCGCACCCGGTCCTTCAGCTGCTCCAGCAGTTCGCCGTACCCCTCCGGTGGGGCGTCGCGGCTCGGGGCGGCCGTCGGTTCGAAGTCGCGTGCGGGCACGAGCCGCATCCTGCCGCCCGGTCCCGACAGCACCGGCGGCTCGCCGCTCACAGCAGCCGGCGCGCCGCCGCCCACCGCGTCAGCTCGTGCCGGTTGGACAGCTGCAGCTTGCGCAGCACCGCCGACACGTGCGTCTCCACCGTCTTCACCGAGATGAACAGCTCCCGGGCGACCTCCTTGTACGCGTAGCCGCGGGCGATCAGGCGCATCACCTCCCGCTCCCGCGCCGAGAGGCGGTCCAGCTCGTCGTCGGCGGCGGCGACCTCCCCGGCGACCGCCCCGAACGCGTCGAGCACGAAACCCGCCAGGCGCGGGGAGAACACCGCGTCGCCGTCGGCGACCCGCCGCACCGCCGCGGCCAGCTCCTCCCCGCTGATGGACTTCGTGACGTACCCGCGCGCGCCGCGGCGGATGACGGCGATGACGTCGTCGGCGGCGTCGGACACGCTCAGCGCGAGGAACCGCACGGGGCGCTCGCCGCCGAGCAGGTCCGCGCAGTCCGCCAGCACCCGCACCCCGCCGGAACCGGCCCCGGGGGCGGGGGGCTCCCCGGCGGCTGCGGGCAGGTGCACGTCCAGCAGCACCACGTCGGGCAGCTCCCGCCGCACCGCCGCCACCGCCGCGGCGGCGTCACCGGCCTCGCCGACGACCTCCACGTCCGCCGCGGCGGCCAGTTCCGCGCGCACGCCGCTGCGCACCATCCGGTGGTCGTCGACCACCACCACCCGCACCGTCACGACGCAGCACCCTCCGCCGCCGGCGCGGGCAGCCGCAGCGCCACCTCGGTGCCGCCGTCGGCGGGGCGGCGCACCGCCGCGCTGCCGCCGGCGCGCGCCATGCGGCCCAGGATCGACTCGCGCACCCCGAGGCGGTCCTGCGGCACCGCGTCCAGGTCGAAACCCGGGCCGCGGTCGCGCACGAACACCTCGAAGGACCGCTGCGCACCCGAGCCCAGGGCCTCCGCGTACAGGGACACGGTGCCGCCCGCGTGCCGGCCGGCGTTCAGCAGCGCCTCCCGCGCGGCCTGCGCCAGCGCGCTCGTGCCGCGCTCCAGCACCAGGGCGTCCAGGTCCCCCACCAGCACCACCTCCACCGTCGCCCCCGAGGCGTCCTCCACCTCCGCCGCCGCCGCCCGCAGCGCGGCGCCCAGGGTGCCGGCCGCGGTGCCGTGGTCGCCGTACAGCCAGCGGCGCAGGTCGCGCTCCTGCGCGCGCGCCAGCCGCGCCACCTCCACCCCGTCGGTGCTGCGGCGCTGGATCAGCGCCAGGGTCTGCAGCACCGAGTCGTGCACGTGCGCGGCCAGCTCGGCGCGCTCCTGCTCGCGGGCCAGCGCGGCGCGCTCGGCGCCCAGGTCCCGCCACAGCCGCACCGCCCACGGCGCCAGCACCACCGCCACGCCCGCCAGGACCGCCACCGCGCCCAGCACCGACCCGCCCAGCGCGGCCGCGTCCCCGCCCAGCGCCAGGAACAGCACCACGCCCAGCAGCACCAGGGAGGTGCCGGCCGCCACCCGCAGCGCAGCGCCGCGCCCACCGCCGGCACCGGACACCCAGCGGGCCCGGCGGGTGGCGTCCAGCTGGCTCCAGGCCAGCACCACGCCCGCACCCACCACCAGCACCGGCAGCACCACCCGCGAGGAGGCGTCCACCCCGCCCAGCCGCAGCGCCGCCAGGGCACCGGCCAGCACCAGTGCCCCGCCCACCAGCGCGTCCCGGTGGGCGAGCACCCATGCCGACGGGTCGGCGCGGCGCCCGCCGGAGCCGGCGTCGCGCTCGTCGGGCACCAGGAACCAGTAGACGACGTACAGGGCCAGGCCCGCCCCGGCCAGCACGGCCAGCGCGGCGAACGCCACCCGGACCCGGCCCGCCGGCACGTCCAGGTGCGCCGCCAGGCCCGCGGCGACCCCGCCGGCGCGGCGCCCGGCGACCGGCCGCACCAGCTGCGGGCGTGCTCGCGCCGGTGCCGGGGAGGGCCGGGCGGGCCCCGCTGCGCTCGTGCTCACGAGCGCGATCGTGGCACGCCCGGCAGGGCCCGGGGATCCTCCCGGAGACGGTTCAGGGTCCTCTCAGGGTCGAACCGGGGGTCATCCCCCTGGTCGCCGGCACCCCGCCCCCGCCACCGTGGAGCCATGACGAACACCGAGATCCCCAGCCCCTCCGCCGACGCCCCCCACGACGCCGCGGACGGCCCGCGGCGCCCGGCCCCGGACCGCTTCTTCGACGCGGTCCGCCGCACCGACGCGACCCGCACCCCGGACCGGTGGATCGCCGGCGTGTGCGCCGGCCTCGCCCACCGGCTCGGCGTGAACCCCGCCGTCGTGCGGGCCCTGGCGGTGCTCCTCGTCCTCCTCGGCGGCGTCGGGCTGCTGCTGTACGGGCTGGCGTGGGCGCTGCTGCCGGACGCCACCGGCCGCATCGAGGCGCAGGCCGCGCACCGCGGCGACGTGTCCGGATCCTTCGTCGCCGCCGTCGCCCTCGTGGTGGTCGACCTGCTCGGCGGCGCCGGCATCGGCTTCCCCTGGGGCTGGTGGTGAGCACCCCCCACCCCGGCGGCCCGCCCCCCGCCGACCCTCCCGCCGACGGCGGCAAGCTGGCCCGCGCCACCGCCGTCGTGCGCTCTTGGGGGGTCGTGCGCGGCGAGGACCGCTGGTTCGCCGGCGTGTGCGGGGGCCTGGCCACCCGCACCGGCCTGGACCCCGTGCTGGTGCGGGGCCTGCTCATCGCCCTCGTCCTCGTCGGCGGTCTCGGACTGGCCCTGTACGGGCTCGCCTGGGCCGTGCTGCCCGACGCGCGCGGGCGCGTGGAGCTGGAGGCCGCGGCCCGCGGCGACGTCTCCGGCGCCCTCGCCCTCGCCGCCGGCCTCGTGCTCCTCGACCTCGCCGTGGGGCGGGGCGTCGTCGGCCTCGCCGGCGTGACGCTGGGACCGCTCGGGGGCAGCACCGGCTGGGGGTTCTTCGTCACCGGCCTCGTCGCCGCACTGCTGTGGTGGCTGTTCCGCGACCGGATCGCCGCCGCGTGCGCCCGGCACCCCGAGCGGCCGGACGCGCCCGCCGCCTCGTCGCCGGCCCCGGGCGCTCCCACCGTGTCGCTGCGCAAGGGACCGGTGCCACCCGCCGCCGGCCCGACCGGCCCGGCCGACGACCTCGCCGGCTTCACCACCGACCTCACCGCGGACCTCACCGCCGGACCCGCCGCCGGCTTCGGCTCCACCGTCGAGCGCCGCGCCGCCGCCCGCGAGCAGGCCCGCGCCGAGGCCCGGCGCGCCCGCGCCCGGCGCCGCCCCGGCTCCCCGCTGCTGACCACCCTCACCCTCGGCGCCGCGATGCTCGCCGCCGGCGCGGTGGTGCTGGCCGACCTGCTGCTGGCGCTGCCGGCCCCCGCCCACGTGCTGGCCCCCGCGGCGGCGCTCGCGGTCGTCGGCGCGGGCGCCGTGGCCGCCGGTCTCGCCGGGCGGCGCACCGCGCTCGTCGGGTTCGGCTGGCCGCTGGCCGTGCTGACCGTGCTCGCCGGCACGCTGCCGCCCTCCGGCGGGTGGCACTGGGACGTGGACGGCACCTGGGCGCCGACGGCGGCGTCGGTGCGCGAGCAGGACGCCGTGAGCTCCGCCGTCGGGCGGTTGCGCGTGGACCCCTCGGGCCTGGACGCCGGCGAGGTGCCGGGACCGGTCACCGCCACCCTGGCCGCCGGGCGGCTGGAGGTCGTCGCCCCCGCCGGGACGACGGTGCTCGTGGACGCCCGCTCCCTGGCCGGCAGCCTGCGCTGGGACGCCGCCTCCGGGGACGTGGTGCCCGTGGCCTCCGGGGACCGGGCGCTCGTGGCCACCGGCGCCAGCGGCGACGGCGGGGGCGTGGAGGGCGGGCTGGACACCCGGCGGGTCCTGGCCGCCGGTCCCGACGCCGCGCGCGTGGCCGCCGCCACCGAGGTCGACGGCGAGGACGCCGCGGACTGGACCGTGCCCGGCGGCGTCACCGTCGTGCGGGCCGTCGTGTGGGCGGGGGACGTCCGCGTGGGCGCGGCCGGCTCCGCCGTGCTGGAGGGGGAGTGATGGGCGGCTGCGCGGGAGGGCCGCGGCGGGAGCCGGAGCAGCAGGAGGGCCCGGCGACGACCGTGGACGTGGGCGCCGTGGTGTGGGGTTTCGCGTTCCTCGCCGTGGCCGCCGCGATCGGGGTGCGGGCCGTCACCGGCGTGAGCTGGGCGTGGGGGTGGAACGTGGCCGGCGTGCTGCTGCTGGGCGGGCTGGCCACCGTGGTCACCGCCCTGACCGCGGCGGGACGGGCCCGTTCGCGCCGTCCTCGGTAACGTCGTCCCCGTGACGCACCACGACGCGGGGCACGGGGCGGGACGACACGCGCGGCACGACGCGGGCCACGGGGTCCGGGTCGAACCGGAGTGGGGCCGCACGGGCGGCGGCGAGCCCGTCGCCCGCTGGGTCCTGGACGACGGGACCGTGCGCGTCGGGCTGGTCGAGCACGGCGCGCGCATCCAGTCGGTCCTGGCCCCGGACCGCGACGGCGCCCGGGCCGACGTCGCCCTCGGCTTCGGCGCGCTGGAGCCCTACGAGGCGAAGGGGCGTTCCTTCGGGGCGACGATCGGCCGCTTCGCGAACCGCATCGCCGGTGGCACGTTCACCCTCGACGGGCGCACGTCCTCCATCCCGGTGACCGACCGCGGCAACGCCATCCACGGCGGTTCGCACCCGTACTCCGAGCGGCTGTGGACGGCCCACGAGGTGCCCGGCGCGTGCGGGGTCCGCTTCTCCCTGCTGAGCCCGGACGGGGACGAGGGGTTCCCCGGTGCGCTGAGCGTGCACGTGCAGTACGTCCTGGCCGGCGGGGTGCTCGTGGTGGAGACGTCCGCGACGACGGACGCGCCGACGGTGCTCAACCTCACCAACCACGCGTACTGGAACCTGGCCGGTGAGGGCAGCGGCACGGTCGAGGCGCACCTGCTGCAGGTGGACGCGGCGGCGTTCCTGCCGGTGGACCCCACCGGGGTGCCGACGGGTGAGCGCCGGCCGGTGGCCGGCACCCCGTTCGACTTCACCGAGCCGGTGCCGGTGGGGTACCGGCTGCGCGACGGCGAGCAGGCCGGAGACGAGCAGCTGCAGCGCGGCTCGGGTTTCGACCACTGCTTCGTGCTGGCCGACGTGCCCGGCGGGGAACGCGAACCCTCCCGGGCGGCGCGCGTGGAGGAGCCGGTGTCGGGGCGGACGCTGGAGGTGTGGACGGACCAGCCCGGTCTGCAGGTGTTCAGCGGCGGGACCCTCGCCGGGACCCTCACCGGCAAGGCCGGCGCGGTGTACGGCCCCCGCACCGGCCTGGCCCTGGAGGCGCAGGCCTTCCCCGACGCCCCGAACCACCCGGGGTTCCCGAGCACCGTGCTGCGCGAGGGCGACGAGTTCCGCTCCGTCACCGAGTTCCGCTTCGGCGTCTCCTGACCCCCACCCCCATCCCTGCCCCAACCCCGCCCCAACCCCCGCGGGGGGGGGGGGGGGGGGGGGGGGGGGGGGGGGGGGGGGGGGGGGGGGGGGGGGGGGGGGGGGGGGGGGGGGGGGGGGGGGGGGGGGGGGGGGGGGGGGGGGGGGGGGGGGGGGGG
>NZ_JBJLSE010000127.1:0-9514 GCF_050871845.1 Kineococcus arenarius subsp. arenarius | reverse complement strand
GTGATCAAGGAAGTTGCAACTTCCTTGATCACCGCGGGTCTCGGAGGAGTGCCGGAGGGGCGGGAGGGGTGGGTCAGCCGAGGGAGGGGACGATGACGGCGCGGCCGTCGAGGGTGCCGGCGTGCAGCGCCTCGTACGCCTCCGGGGCGTCGCTCAGCGAGAACTCCTGCGTGTGCACGTCCAGCACCCCGCGGTGCGCCAGCGCCACCAGCTCGTGCAGCTCGGGCAGCGTGCCCCAGTAGGGGGCGCTGACGGAGGTGCCGAACGGCGTGCGGAAGAACCCGACGCTCGCCGCGCCCCCGCCGATGCCGACGATCGTCACGTCCCCGTCCACGGCCGCCGCCGCGATCGCCGTGTCGATCGTGGGCTGGGCGCCGACGAAGTCCAGCACCACCTCCGCCCCGCGGCCGCCGGTGAGTTCCCGCACCGCCTGCGCGGCGGAGGCGTCCGAGGTCAGCACGTCGTCGGCGCCGACCGAGCGGGCCAGCTGCAGCCTCTGCTCGGTGACGTCCAGCGCGACGACGCGGGCGGGGGAGAGGTGCTTGAGCAGCTGGATGCCGACGTGCCCGAGACCGCCGGCGCCGATGACGACGGCCGTGGAGCCCGGCACGAGCTTGCCCAGGGACCGCTTGACCGCGTGGTACGGGGTGAGCCCGGCGTCGGTCAGCGGCACGGTCTTCACCGGGTCCAGGTCGCCGATGGGCACCAGGTGGCGCGGGGAGTCCACCAGCAGGTGCTCGGCGATCGCGCCGGGCGCGCCCAGCCCGGGCGGGGCGATGCCCAGCTCCGCAGCGCGCGGGCAGTAGTTCTCCCGGCCCTGCGCGCACGCGTGGCAGGTGCCGCAGCCCCACGGCCCGTACACGACGACGTCCGTGCCGATCTCCAGGCCCTGCACGCCCGGGCCGACGGCGGCGACCCGGCCGGCACCCTCGTGCCCCAGCGTCAGCGGCAGCCCGTAGCTGTACTCCTCGGCGGGCAGGCCCATGACGAAGGCGTCGGAGTGGCACACGCCCGCCGCCGTCACCTCCAGCAGGACCTGACCGGGGCCCGGTTCGGGGGTCGGCACCTCCACGACCTCCGGTGCCCGGCCGATCTCGCGGTACTGCAACGCTCGCACGTCGTGCCTCCCTGGCGGGGTCCGGGACCCTCCCGGTTCCCACGAGCAGCAGTACCCCCGTGCGGGGCCGGGGAACCCGGGCCGGAGGTCCCGGACCGCGGTGCGCTCACGCTGCGCAGCGGCCGTGGGGCCGGGCGGGTGAACGGGGCCGTGATCGCTGGAGCGCCGCCCCGCACCACCCGATCAACCCCTCGTGCCCACCGCTCCGCCCCACCGCCACGAGAGCGACCGCCTCGCCTCGGTGGCGAGCTACCGCGCGGCCTCGGCCGTGGGCGACCCGGGCCTGCAGTCGCTGGTGGACGTGGCCGCCCGCGTCCTGGACGCCCCCCTCGCCGGCCTGTCGCTGCTCGGTGCCGACGAGCAGAGCTACCTGGCGCGGGTGGGCGTGCCCGTGGCGGTGATCCCGCGGCACCTGTCGCTGTGCACGCACACCGTGTCCGGCGCGGCGCCGGTCGTGGCCGGCGACGCCACCGCCGACCCCCGCTTCGCCGACCACCCCCTCGTCACCGGCGAGCACCGCCTGCGCGCCTACGCCGGGGTGCCGGTGTTCGGCCGCGACGGGCTGCCGCTGGGCACCCTGTGCGTGATCGACGTGCGCCCGCGCGACTTCACCGGCGAGGACGTGGCGCTGCTGGAGCGGCTGGCGCGCGCGGCCGCCGGCCTGCTGGAGCTGCACCGCCGCGACGCGGGCGCCGGCCTGGCCGGCCGCGACGTCCTCACCGAGAGCCTGCGGCTGCGCCGCGCCGTCGACGACGGCGAGCTGCGCGTGCACTACCAGCCGGTCGTGGACCTGCGCAGCGGCCGGGTGGCGGCCGTGGAGGCGCTGGTGCGCTGGCAGCACCCCGAGCTGGGCCTGCTGCCGCCGGGGCGCTTCGTGCCGGTGGCGGAGGCCAGCGGGCTCGTCGTCGCGCTGGGCCGGTACGTCCTCGGCGAGGCGTGCCGGCAGGTGGCGGCCTGGCGCGCGCAGGACCCGGCCGCCGCCGCGCTGCGCCTGGCGGTGAACGTCTCCGGCCGCCAGCTCGCCGACCCGGGCGTGGTGCCGACCGTCCTGGGCGCCCTCGGCGACGCGGGCCTGCCCGCGCACGCGCTGACGCTGGAGCTGACCGAGACCGCCCTCGTGCACGGCAACGACGTGCAGCCGGCGCTGCGGCGGCTGCGGGGGGACGGGGTGCGCCTGGCGCTGGACGACTTCGGCACCGGCTACTCCTCGCTGGCCTACCTGCGCGACTTCCCCGTCGACGAGCTGAAGGTGGACCGCTGCTTCACCGCGTCCCTGAGCGACTCGGTGCGCAGCGGCACCATCACCGCCGCGTCGATCGCCCTGGCCCACGACCTCGGCTGCGAGGTCGTCGTGGAGGGCGTGGAGCACGCGGGGCAGCTGACGCACGTCGCGGCCCTGGGCGCCCGCTACGCGCAGGGCTACCTGCTGGCCCCGCCCCGGGAGGCGTCCGCGTGCGACCTGGGTGCCACCTGGCCGGTGCCCGTGGGGGCGCTGCGCCGCCCCGCGGTGGCGGTCCCGCGCCAGGCGCCGGGCGCCGTCCGTGAGCTTCCTCACGACGCAGCGTCGTAGACACCCCTGCGGCGGGCGCACCCGGCGGAGCTTGCGACACTGGAGCCCGTGACCGCGTCGACGCACCCCCCGGCGAGCCCCGACCGAGCCGCTGACGCCCCGGCCTCCGCCGCGCTGTTCGCGCGGGCCGGCGCCGTGATCCCCGGCGGCGTGAACTCGCCCGTGCGCGCCTTCCGCGCCGTCGGCGGCACCCCCCGGTTCACCGCCTCCGCGCGCGGGCCGTACCTGCGCGACGCCGACGGCACCGAGCTCGTGGACCTCATCTGCTCCTGGGGCCCGATGATCCTCGGGCACGCCCACCCGGACGTGCTGGCCGCCGTGCGCGCCGCCGCCGAGCTCGGCTTCAGCTACGGCACCCCCACCGAGCGGGAGGTGGAGCTCGCCGAGGAGATCGTCGCCCGCGTCGAGCCCGTCGAGCAGGTGCGCCTGGTCAACTCCGGCACCGAGGCCACGATGAGCGCGATCCGCCTGGCGCGCGGCTTCACCGGCCGCCCCGTCGTGGTGAAGTTCGCCGGCCACTACCACGGCCACGTCGACGCGCTGCTGGCCTCCGCCGGCTCCGGCCTGGCGACGTTCGCGCTGCCGGACACCCCCGGCGTGACCGGCGCCTCGGCCGCCGACACGCTCGTCGTGCCCTACAACGACCCGCAGGCCCTCGCGGACGTCTTCGCGCAGCACGGCGAGCGCATCGCCTGCGTCATCACCGAGGCCGCCGCCGGGAACATGGGCGTGGTGCCGCCCGCGCCCGGTTTCACCGCCGAGCTGCGCCGCCTGACCCGCCAGCACGGCGCGCTGCTGGTCTCCGACGAGGTGATGACCGGTTTCCGCGTCAGCCGCGCCGGCTGGTACGGGCACGAGGGCCTGGGCCTCGAGCACGCCCCGGACCTGCTGACCTTCGGCAAGGTCATGGGCGGCGGCTTCCCCGCCGCCGCGTTCGGCGGGCGCGCCGACGTCATGGCCCACCTGGCGCCCGCCGGCCCCGTCTACCAGGCGGGCACCCTGTCCGGGAACCCCGTCGCCACCGCGGCCGGCCTGGCCACGCTGCGCGGCTGCACCGACGAGGTGTACGCCGCCGTGGAGCGCAGCGCCCGCACCGTGCGCGAGGCCGCGAGCGAGGCGCTGAGCGCCGCGGGCGTGCCGCACGTGGTGAACACCGCCGGCAGCATGTTCAGCGTCTTCTTCACCGAGCGCCAGCAGGTGCGCGACTACGACGAGGCGAAGCAGCAGGACCTCGGCGCGTTCCGCGCCTTCTTCCACGCCATGCTCTCGCGGGGCGTGCACCTGCCGCCCAGCGCGTTCGAGGCGTGGTTCCTGTCCGCCGCCCACGACGAGGAGGCGGTCGGGCGCGTCCTGGACGCCCTGCCGCACGCGGCGCGCGCCGCCGCCGAGGGGGCGGGGTCGCTGTGAGCGTGCCCGTCACCGGTTCCGGCGTCGAGGCCGGCCCCCGCACCGACCCGGGCGCCGAGCCGCGCGCCGGGGCCCACGCCCCCTCCGGCGCCCCGCGCACCGTGGTGCACCTGGTGCGCCACGGCGAGGTCCACAACCCCGAGCGCGTCCTGTACGGCCGGCTGCCCGGGTACCGGCTCTCCGAGCGCGGGCAGGAGATGGCCGTGCGCCTGGGCCTGCACTTCTCCGCCCGCGACGTCGCCTCCGTCACCGCCTCCCCGCTGCAGCGCGCCCAGGAGACGGCCACCCCGATCGCCGAGGCCCTCGGCCTGCCGCTGGGCACCGAGGAGCGCATCATCGAGGCCGGCAACAGCTTCGAGGGGTTCCACGTCACCTCCGGCACCGGCTCGGTCCGCGACCCGCGGGTGTGGCCGCGGCTGTGGAACCCGTTGCGCCCCAGCTGGGGGGAGCCGTACGCGCAGCAGGCCGCCCGCATGGTCGCCACCGTGCGCGACGCCCGCGACGCCTTCCCCGGCCGCGAGTCCGTCCTGGTCAGCCACCAGCTGCCGGTGTGGGTCACGCGCCTGCGCGCCGAGCACCGCCCCCTGTGGCACGACCCGCGCAAGCGGCAGTGCGCGCTGGCGTCGGTCACGTCGCTGGAGTTCGCCGGCCGCCGCCTGGTGTCGGTGACGTACACCGAGCCGTGCGCCGACCTCCTCGTGGGCGCCGACCCCGTGCCGGGCGCCTGATGCGCCCGCGCCGCACCCGCCGCCCGGCGCTGGCCGGTGCGCTGCTGGCCACCGCCGTCCTGGCCGGTTGCGGCGGCGGCGGCGACGGCCTGCCCGACGCGCAGGGGCAGAACTACATCGCCGGCGACGGCACCGTGGTGCAGACCCCGCCCGCCGAGCGCGGCGAGCCGATCACCTTCACCGGCGAGACGATCGACGGGGGGACGATCGACCTGGCGGACCTGCGCGGGCAGGTCGTGCTGCTGAACACCTGGTTCGCCGCCTGCGGCCCGTGCCGCGAGGAGGCCGACGACCTGCAGCAGGTGTGGGAGGAGTACTCCGGCCGGGGCGTGCAGTTCGTGGGGATCAACACCTACGACACCGCCGCGATCGCCGAGTCCTTCAACCGCAGCCACTCCGTGACGTACCCCAGCGTGCTCGACGCCGGCTCCGGCGAGGCGATGCTCGCGCTGCGCGGCGTCGCCCCGCAGGCCACGCCCACCACGATCGTGCTCGACGCCGAGGGACGGGTCGCCGCCCGCGTGTCCGGTCCGGCACGGGCCTCGACGCTGGCCGGGCTGCTGGACGACGCCGGCGCCGCACCCGCCCCGGAGGCCACCGACCCGGCCACCGACCCGGCCACCGCCGCGGCGGCGCCGGCGTGACGGGCGACCTGCAGCAGACCGTCGCGGCCGGCCCGCTGCTGCTGGCGGTGCCGCTGGCGGTGCTCGCCGGGGTGGTCTCGTTCCTGTCGCCGTGCGTGCTGCCGCTGGTGCCGGGGTTCCTCGGCTACGTCACCGGCCTGACCGGTGAGGACCCCGCGCAGCAGCGGCGCGGGCGGATGGTGGCCGGTTCCGTGCTGTTCGTCCTGGGGTTCTCCGTGGTGTTCGTCCTGGTGAACTTCACCGTCGGCAGCCTCGGGGACGCCCTGGTGCGGTACCGCCCCGAGCTGCAGCGCGTGCTCGGCGTGCTCGTCGTCGCCCTCGGGGCGCTGGTGATCGCCGCGCCGCTGTGGGCGCAGCGCGAGCTGAAGCTGCGCTGGCGCCCGCGCGCCGGGCTGCTCGGCGCCCCCCTGCTGGGGATCGTGTTCAGCCTCGGCTGGACGCCCTGCATCGGGCCCATCTTCGCCGCGATCACCGCCCTCGGCTGGCAGAGCGGCAGCGGCGGGCGCGCCACCGGCCTGGCCGTCGCGTACTGCCTGGGGCTGGGACTGCCGTTCGTCCTCGTCGCCCTCGGCTACGAGCGGGGGGTGCGCGCCCTCGGCGTCCTGCGCCGGCACACCCGCGCCGTCAACGTCTTCGGCGGGGTGCTGCTCGTCGTGGTGGGCCTGCTGCTCGTCACCGACGGCTTCAACGCGATCCTGGGCTGGCTGCGCGGGCCCATCGGGAACTTCGAGACGGTGATCTGAGGCTCATGGCCGGCACGGACGAGACCCACCTGGACGACCTGCGCGACGAGTACCGCGACGCCCAGCCGCCCGCCGCACCCGCCCGGGGGGCGCGCCGGGGCCGGGCGCCGGCCCCGCAGGCGGCGCCGCTGGCCCCGCGGGAGTTCGCCCGCTACTGCTGGCGGCAGCTGACGAGCATGCGCACCGCGCTGTTCCTGCTCATGCTGCTGGCCGTCGCCGCCGTGCCCGGCTCGACGTTCCCGCAGGAGGGCAACGACCCCGCGGGCGTGGCGCAGTGGATGGCCGACCACCCCACCGCCGGGCCGTGGGTGGAGCGCCTGCAGGGCTTCCACGTGTACTCCTCGGTCTGGTTCTCGGCGATCTACCTGCTGCTGTTCATCTCCCTCATCGGGTGCGTGGTGCCGCGCGTGGGCGTGCACGCCCGGGCGCTGCGCTCGAAGCCGCCGCGCACCCCCGCGCGCCTCGACCGGCTGCCCGAGCACCGCGCCGCCGTCCTGGACGCGCCGCCCGCCGAGGTGCTGGACGCCGCCCGCTCGGTGCTGCGCGGCCGCGTGGAGGTCCGCCCGGAGGGGGGCGGGGGCGGCGGGTCCGTGGCCGCCGAGCGCGGCCACCACCGCGAGACCGGCAACCTGCTGTTCCACCTGTCCCTGCTGGGGCTGCTGTTCGCCGTGGCCTCCAGCTCGCTGTTCTCCTACTCCGGCCAGCGCCTCGTCGTCGAGGGCGGCACGACGGTCGGCACCACCTTCGACAGCTTCACCAGCGGTGCCGGGGCGGACGTGGGCGACGTGCCGCCGTTCACCCTGGAGCTGGACTCCATGGACGTCGCCTTCGAGGCGCAGCAGACCTCCCAGATCGGCGAGCCGCGCCGCTTCGCCGCGAACGTGACCATCACCGACGCGCCCGGCGAGCAGCCGCGCGAGGAGACCATCCGCGTCAACCACCCCGCCAAGGTCGACGGCACCCAGATCTCCCTCTCCGGCAACGGCTACGCCCCCGTCATCGTGGTGCGCGACGGGCAGGGGAACGTGGTGCAGGACGGTGCGACGCCGTTCCTGCCGCAGACCGGCAACTACGACTCCACCGGCGTGGTGAAGGTCCCCGACGCCGTCGACGCCGCCGGGGAGCCCGTGCAGATCGGCCTGTCCGGGGTGTTCCTGCCCTCCGCCACGGTCGACGCGACCGGCTCGCCGGTCTCCGGCTTCCCGGACCTGGCCAACCCCGTCCTCGTCATGCAGGCCTTCACCGGCGACCTCGGCCTGGACGACGGCGTGGCGCAGAACGTGTACGAGCTGGCCGACGAGGGCCTGACCCAGGTCCTGGACGAGCAGGGCAGCCCCTTCGCGATCCGGCTGCGGCCCGGCGAGACCGTGGAGCTGCCCGACGGGCTGGGCACGGTCTCCTTCGAGGGCGTGCAGCGCTACGCCTCCTTCGACGTGCGCTCCACCCCGGGGCAGAGCGCGGCGCTGGTGTTCTCGCTGCTGGGCACCACCGGCCTGGTCCTGTCGCTGTTCCTGCCGCGCCGGCGCCTGTGGGTGCGGGTGCGCCCCGCCCCCGCCGGCGCGGGCAGCGCCGTGGAGGTCGCCGGCCTGGCCCGCGGCAACGACGCCGGCCTGGCGTTCGAGGTGGACGGCGCCCTGCAGCGGCTGCGCGCGGCGCTCGGGGAGCCCGACGCGTCACCGCCACCCGCCCGGGTGGGCGACGATGGGCGCGAGCACCAGCGCGACGACGATCGCGACGAGCGCGAGGCGCGGGCGGGGTCCCGCGCGGAGGAGGGACGATGACCGTCGACCAGAGCGTCGCTGAGGTCGGCAACCTGCTGCTGTACTCGGCGATGGCGGCCTACCTGGCCTCCTTCATCGGCTACGCGGCCGACCTGGCCGAGGGCGGCAAGGAGATCAAGGCCCGCGAGGGCCGCCGCGCCGCGGCCGTGCGCGCCGCCGGGGACGGGGCGGGTGCCGTCCTGACCGCGTCGTCGTCGGCACCGCCGCGCCGCCGGCGCCGCGCCGCGGCCGTGGGCACCTCGCTGTTCGCGGCGGCGGCGCTGCTGCACCTGGGCTCGGTCGTGGCCCGCGGTGTCTCGGTGCACCGGGTGCCGTGGGGCAACATGTTCGAGTTCGCCCTCACCGGCTCGCTGGTGGTGTCCGTCGGCTACCTCGTGGCCGTGGTGCGCGCGCACCGCGCCGGCCTGGGCGGTGGGCGCGACGCCCGCTACCTGGGCACCTTCGTGGCCGGGCCGGTCCTGGCCACCCTGGGCATCGCGCTGCGCAGCTTCTACGTCGAGGCGTCCCAGCTCGTGCCGGCCCTGGACAGCTACTGGCTGATCATCCACGTGTTCGTGGCGATCCTCGCCACCGCCCTGTCCACCCTGGGCTTCTCCGCGACCGTGCTGCAGCTGACCCAGGAGAAGCGCGACCGCGTGCGGGCCGCCGGCAAGCGCCCCGGCGGGGTCTTCATGGACGCCCTGCCCGGCGCCGTGGAGCTGGAGCGCACCGCGTTCCGGCTCAACGCGGTGGCCTTCGTGATGTGGACGTTCACCCTCATCGCCGGCGCGGTGTGGGCGCAGGTGGCCTGGAACCGCTACTGGAACTGGGACTCCAAGGAGGTGTGGACGTTCGTCATCTGGGTCGTCTACGCCTGCTACCTGCACGCCCGCGCCACGCGCGGCTGGGACGGGCGCCGCGCCGCGTGGCTGTCGGTGCTCGGCTTCGCCTGCATGCTGTTCAACTACCTCGTGGTGAACATCTTCTTCCCGGGCCTGCACTCGTACGCGGGGGTGTGACGTGGGCGCGACGCTGAAGTACACGGTCCTGCGGCTCGGCCTGTTCGTGCTGTGCCTGGCGGCTCTGAGCGCCCTCGGGGCGCGGGGCTGGCTGGCCCTGGCGGTCGCCGCCGTCCTCTCGGTGCTGCTGTCGCTGGTGCTGCTGCGCCGCCAGCGCGAGGAGATGGCCGCCCGCCTGCAGCAGCGCGTCGAGGGGCGGCTGCAGCCGGGGCAGCCGGGCGCGACGTCCGCCCGGGCGAAGGCCCGCTTCGAGAAGTCCCGCTTCGCCCGCGGGGTGGAGTCCGACAACGCCGCGGAGGACGACCCCCGCTGAGCCCCCGCCCCACCCCCCTGCGGTGATCTTGCACGCTTGAGCGCTCAACCGTGCAAGATCACCGCAGGGGGGTGGAGCGGGGCGGGGGATGCTCCTATGGTTCGTCAAGCGGCTGCAGCGAGGGGGTCGGTGGCTGCAGACGGCTGCAGAAGGGCGAAGACCTCACGGGCGATGTAGCGCTTGAGGCAGCGGATGATCTCTGACTTGCTCAAA
>NZ_JBJLSE010000126.1:0-9782 GCF_050871845.1 Kineococcus arenarius subsp. arenarius | reverse complement strand
CCCCCCCCCCCCCGCCCCCCCCCCCCCCCCCCCCCCCCCCCCCCCCCCCCCCCCCCCCCCCCCCCCCCCCCCCCCCCCCCCCCCCCCCCCCCCCCCCCCCCCCCCCCCCCCCCCCCCCCCCCCCCCCGGGGGAGGAGGGTTCCGGTGGCGGGGTGGGGGTGGCGCCGTCAGGGTGGTGGACCGTGAGCACTCCCAGCGACGAGACCGGCAAGAGCACCCAGCCGACCGACCGGGTCGACCCCACGGACAACGCCGAGGTGCGGGCCGTGGAGGAGGGCGGCAGCCGTCAGGTGGCCCGCGGTTCCGACGGCGGCATCCAGCCCTCGCCGGCCCGCAGCCCCGAGGACCCGCTCGGCACCGAGGAGGACATCCCCGCGGGCACCGGTGCGGGCGACCCGCTCGCCGGCGTCCTCATCGACGAGCGCGACGCCGAGCAGGCGGTCTCCGGGGACACCGGCCCGGAGAACTCCTCCGGACGCTAGGCCCCGGTCCGGGGGCCCCGGTCCCCGGCGGGGGAACCGCCCTGCTGCTGCGCGAGGAGGTCGCGGATCTCGGTGAGCAGCCGGACGTCCTCGCTGGGGGCGGCCGGGGCGGGCGCCGACTCGTCCTTGCGCAAGGCCAGCAGGCGGTTCAGGGGCGTCACGACGAGGAAGTACACGACGGCGGCGACGATGAGGAAGTTCAAGACGGCGCCGACGACCGTGCCGAACTGCAACCCCACCTGCTGCTGCTCCCCGTCCACGACGATCGTGCGCAGCGGGAGCACCCAGGTGCCGGCGAGGTTCGGGCCGCCGCCCACCGCGGCGATGAGCGGGTTGATGAGCCCCTGCACGACGGACGTCACCACGGCCGTGAACGCTGTGCCGATGACGACGGCCACCGCCAGGTCGATGACGTTCCCCCGCAGGACGAAGTCGCGGAAACCGGTGACGAGCTTCACGGGTGCCTCCTCGGGCGGCGGTGTTCTGGCCCTGGGAGCCTAGGGGCGTGGGTGTTCCCGGGGTGCAGGGTGTCGTGGTCCTCGGGCTCGGCGCGGCGGGCGCGAGCCTGGCGTGGCGGCTGGCGGGTTCCGGGGTTCCGCTGCGCGTCGTGGAGGCGCCGGGGGGTTCGGGCCGGCGCACCCCGGAGCGCACCTGGTGCACGTGGGGCCAGGCCGGGCCGGGGCCGTTCGGGCACCTGGTGTCGGCGTCGTGGCCGCGGGTGCGGATCGTCCCGCGGGCGGGGGATCAGGTGGTGGCCCACCTGGGTTCCTGGCGCTACCGGATGCTGCGTTCGCAGGACCTGGACACCGCGGTGCGCGAACGCCTGGCCGGTGCGGGCGTCGCGGTGGAGGAGGGCGTCGTCGAGGACGCGGCGGACCTGCTCGAGCCGGGGTGGACGGTGGTGGACACCCGTCCGGTGCCCGTTCCCCGCACGGGCCGCACGCTGCTGCTGCAGCACTTCCTGGGCCGGCGGGTGCGCGCGGAACGCCCGGTGTTCGACCCCTCGACGGTCACGATGATGGACTTCCGGGTTCCGCAACCGGCCGGCGGGGTGGCGTTCGGCTACGTGCTGCCGACGTCGCCGCACGAGGCGCTGGTGGAGTACACGGAGTTCTCGGCGGGGTTGCTGGACGAGGCGGGGTACGAGGTGGCGCTGCGGGAGTACCTGCGACGCAGCGGGATCGGCGAGGTGGAGGTGCTGGGCTCCGAGCGGGGGGTGATCCCCATGACGGATGCGCGCTTCCCGCCGTCCGGGGTTCCCGGGGTGCTGCGCTGGGGCGCCGCCTCCGGGTCGGTGCGCCCGTCCACGGGGTACGCGTTCAGCGCCCTGCAGCGCCAGGCTGACGTGCTGGCCCGGCGGGCGCGCGCGGGTTCCCCGCTGGTGCTGCCACCGGCGCACCGGCGCCGGCACCTGGTGATGGACTCGCTGGTGCTGGAAGCGCTGGCGAGCGGCCGCGTGGACGGGGCGGGCTTCTTCAGCGGGTTGTTCGCCCGGAACCCGGTGCACCGCGTGCTGGGTTTCCTGGACGGCGGCACCGGCCCCGCGGACGACCTGCGCCTGATGGCGTCGTCGCCGCGGGGACCGATGCTGCGGACCGTCCTGGGGAGGGCGCTGCCGAGGGTTCCCCTCAGGCGTTGAGCACGGCCTCGACGTCGAGCTCGAGGTCGACCTTGTCGGCGACGACGAGGCCGCCGTTGTCGATCCGGGCGTCGAAGGAGATGCCGAAGTCGCGGCGGTCGATGCGGCCCTTGGCGGAGAAACCGGCGCGGGTGCCGCCGTAGGCGTCGGGGCCGATGCCGGAGACCTCGAGGGTGAGGGTGACGGTCCTGGTGACGCCCTTGAGGGTGAGGTCGCCGGTCAGCAGGAAGTCGTCACCGTCGTGGGTGAGGGCGGTGGAGGTGAACGTCGCCGTCGGGTGGTTGGCGACGTCGAAGAAGTCCCCGCTGTGGACGTGCGCGTCGCGCTGCTCGTTGAACGTGGTCAGCGAGGTGACGTCGATGGCGGCGGTGACGGTGGAGCGGGCGGGGTCCTCGGCCAGGACGACCTCGCCGGACACCCCGCCGAGGCGCCCGCGGACCTTGCTGACGGCCATGTGCCGCACGGTGAAGGACACCTCGGAGTGCGAGGCGTCGATGGTCCAGGTGCCGGGCAGGTAGCCGGGGACCTGCGGCAGCGTGGAGTGCGCGGGCAGCGTCGCCGTCGAGGTGCCGTTCTCCGTGCCGTCCGCGGTCGGCGACCCGTCGTTCTTCTTGCCGAACCAGCCCATCGTGGTCTCCCCAGGTGATTGAGTGCTCAACTTCTGGGTCGACCATAACCCCGTACTGCTTGAAGACGCAACCATCTCCCCCGAACGGCCCCCTGAGCTCCCGACCCCGGCGGTGATCTTGCACGAGTGAATACTCAACCGTGCAAGATCACCGCCGGGGTCGGGCGGGGGGTGGGGCGGGGAGGCGCTGGGGAGGGCGGGTCAGACGACGGTGCCGCGCTCGAAGAACCACGCGACCGTCAGCGCCACCGGGTCCACCGAACCCTCGTGCACCGTGCCGCGCGCACCGTCGGCGGCCGCGCGGTAGGCGGCGGTCAGTGCCGTGACGGCCGGGACCCCGGCCGCGTCCGCGTCGGACAGGGCCCGCGCCGCCGGGGCCATCGCCTGCAGCACCGGGGGGTCACCGTCCGGGCTGGGAGCTCCGACGTGCTCGGCCGCCAGGGCGAGCTGGTGCGTCCCCACCTCGTGCGCGCACACCTGCGCCATCTCGCCGAACCAGGCCGCCAGCGGTTCCAGCGGCCCGTGCACGCGCCCGGCGCCGCGCGCGACCGCGCCGAACAACTGCCCCGGGTCGGGCTCGGGCGGCAGGGCCGCCACCTCGCCGTCGGCCGCCAGCACCGTCTCGACGAGGGTGCCGGCCACGCCGTCCAGTTCTCCGCGGCGCGCCACCACCTGGTCGCGGAAGCCCTCCCACCACGCCATGACCCTGCGTCCATCGAGGTCGGCCGCGCGGGTGCCCCGCACCGGCCGTACCGGCCTGCCCTCGTGCAGCACCTGCAGCAGGTCCTGCTCCGTCGTCGCCCGAGCGTCCACGTCGTCCTCCTCCTCGAGGTGCTCCGAGGGTGGCACCGGGCTCGGCGGGTCGCCACTCGGCGGGGCCGGGAGGCGTGGGCCACCGGGAGGCATATTGACTGTGTGTAATCACCGCTTCCGGAAAACGTTGCTCAAGCGTGCGCGGAGGGGGACCGATGGCTCTGGTGTCGGTGACGCTCCGTCCCGATCACGTCTGGAGGAGAGTCATCGTGTCCGTGCCCCGCGTCTTCGCCGCCCTGATCGTCGCCGGTTCCGTGCTCGCCGGCTCCGCCGCCGTCGCCCCCGCCGCCTCCGCCGCCCCCAAGACCGCGGTGAAGGTCTCCGTCACCGCGAAGACCACCGTGGTCACCACCACGAAGACCACCGTGGCGACCACCGTGAAGACCGGTCACCTCCGGGACGTCTCCTTCGGTCACCTGCGCAGCGTGTCCACCGGTCACCTGCGCTGACCGGCGCTCCCCACCGCGCTCAGGAGACCGGCGCCGTCCGGTCGTTGCCCACCAGCGAGGTGTAGTCGGCGGCCGTCAGCGGCCCGGCGGTCTGCTCCCCCCCGGGCAGGGGGACCTCCAGGACCTCCCCGTCGCGCACCAGCTGCACCGAGTCCACCCCGGGTGCCGTGGTGGCCGTCAGGACCACCTGGCCCACCGCCAGCGGCAGGCGGTCCGCGGCGATGTTCTGCGCCAGGCCCGTCACCGCCACCCGGGCGGTGCCGCCGGCGAGGTCGGTGGCCCGCAACCGCACGTCCGTGCCCAGCGCGCTGCTGAGGCCGTCGGCCCGCTCCTGCCGGCCCGGCCCGGCGGAGAGCCGCCGCAGCAGCGCGTCCAGGTGGTCGGTGCCGTCGCTGCTGGCGGTGCCCAGCGGCACCGCCAGCAGCGCGTCGCCCTGGAGGAAGTACACGCGGGGCCCGCTGCCGGCCTCGGCGGTGGCGGAGCTGTCCGCGGTCGGCTCCGGCGGCGGGTCCAGCAGCCCGTACGGGACCTCCGTGGGACCGATCTCGCGCACCTGCCCCTCCGCCGGTGCGCCGCACCCGGCCAGCAGCCCGGCGGCGAGCAGCCCGGCGGCCAGGGCCGTCGCCCCCACCGGCGCGGGGGCCCTCACGCCGGCTCCTCGCCGCGTCGCGCCGTGGCCGCGGTGGCGCCCGCGGACACGAGCGCGTCGGAGGCGGGCAGCTCCACGACGAACCGCGCCCCGCCCTGCGGGGACGCCGCGCACCGCACCGTGCCGCCGTGGGCGCGCACGGTCTCGGCGACCAGGCTCAGCCCCAGCCCCGAACCGGGCAGCGACCCGCGCGATCCGGCCCGCGCGAACCGCTCGAACACCCGCTGCCGCTCACCGGGCGGCACCCCCGGCCCGGCGTCGTCGACGAGCAGGCGCACCCGGTCGCCCACCCGCTGCACGACCACCTCCACCAGCCCCTCGCCGTGCCGGTCGGCGTTGTCGAACAGGTTCACCAGGGCGCGCCCCACCTGCTCGACGTCCACGCGCACCCGCGCCGCGTCCCCACCGCCGCGCACCGGCACGTCGCGGCGCCCGCTGCCGTCCAGGGCCTGGCGCGCCAGGTCGGCGGCGCCCGTGCTGACCCGCTCGCGCGCGGTGGTGCCGGACTCCAGCCGCGCCAGCTCCAGCAGGTCGTCCAGGGTGCGGGCGAAGCGGTCCAGCTCGCGGTCCACCAGGTCCAGGGCCTGCTGCGAGCGGGCCGGCAGCTCCTCGCGGCGGCGCTGCAGCAGCGCCACGCTGGTGACCAGGGTGGTCAGCGGCGAGCGCAGCTCGTGGCTGACGTCGGCGCTGAAGCGCACCTCCCGCTGGATCTGCTCCTCCAGCGCGTCGACCATGCTGTTGAAGGACCCCACGATCGTCGCCAGGTCCGGGTCGGTGGTGGGGGGCAGGCGGGTGCCGGGTTCGCCGCCGGCGATGCGGGCGGCGGTCCCGGCCACCGCGTGCAGCGGCGCCACCGCGCGGCGCGAGGCCCACGCGCCGAGCAGCGCACCGCCCACGGCGGTGGACAGCGCGAACGCGGCCAGCGCGGTGCGCACCGCCAGCAGGGTGCGTTCCAGCTCCTCGGTGACGGTGACCTCGTAGAACTCCGCGGTCACCGCGGGCAGCGGCACGCCCACGGCGACGGCCGGCTCGCCGTCCACCCGTGTCCAGGTCACCCCCGCCGTGCCCGCGGCAACCGCGGCGTTCAGCGAGGCGGGCACGTCGTCGCCGCCCACCTGCAGGGACGCGGAGTACCAGCGCTCGCCGCGGCGCACCAGCAGCTCCGAACCGGTGGGCGGGGACACCGCGCCCAGGACGTCACCCACCGTCACCCCGGAGGTGCGCAGCCCGTCCCGGACCGAGGAGGCGTCGACGAACGCCTGCCGCACGGCCGCCTGCTCCCGCTGGTCCAGCAGGTACTCGCGCGTCACCGCGTACGTGCCCAGCGCCGCCAGCGTCGCCAGGGCCGTGGCGCCGAGCGTGAAGGAGACGGTGACGCCGGCGCGCAGCCCCAGCGGGCGCACCCGCCTCACCGCACGTCCAGCCGGTACCCCAGCCCCCGCACGGTCGTGACCAGCCGGGGGGTGGAGGGGTCGGCCTCCACCTTGGTGCGCAGCCGGCGCACGTGGACGTCGACGATGCGCTCGTCGCCGAAGAACCCGCGGTCCCACACCCGCTCCAGCAGTGTGCGCCGGCTGAGGACCCGCCCCGGCGCCCCGGCCAGCTCGCGCAGCAGCCGGAACTCCGTGACCGTCAGGTGCAGCTGCTGCGCGCCGCGGCGCACGGTGCCGGCGGCGGCGTCCAGCACGAGGGGGCCCTCCACGGAGTCCAGCACGACGGCCTCCTCCTCGTGGGCGCCGGCGGTGCCCTCGACGCGCCGGCGCAGCGCGCGCAGCCGCGCGAACAGCTCGCCCAGGTCGAACGGCTTGGTGACGTAGTCGTCGGCGCCCGCCTCCAGGGCCGCGACGATGTCGCTCTTGTCGTGCCGCGCGGACAGCACGATGACGGGGGAGCCGCACACCGGCCGGACCCGCCGGATGAAGGTGAAGCCGTCGATGCCGCCGAGCATGAGGTCGACGACCATGACATCGGGCTGCGCACCGTCGGTGACGGCGGCCAGGGCCTCCTCCGCCGCCGAGCAGCCGGTGACGAGGTAGCCCTCGTCCTCCAGGGCCAGCGTCAGGGACGTCCGGATCCCGTCGTCGTCGTCGAGGACAAGGACGTGCGTGGACACGTCCGCATGCTGCCAGCGCACCGGCCGTCCGCAGCGACCGGGTGCCACGTCGTCACGGATCGTCACAGGATCGCAATGGAGACGACCGGGGAACCGCAACACGCCTCGGTCACTGTGGTGACCACGCCCCGACCGGTGACGGCGGGGCGGCCAACGACCCGCGCCCCCCGGCGCGGGCCCACCGGAGGGGAGCGTGGACGCGGTGCAGGTGCTCGACCGCGACGGGACCGTCGCCCCCCGCAGCGGGGGCGGCCCCGAGGAGGGCGTCGCCGTGGTGGCCCTGCACGAGGGCTGCCTGCGCCAGGGCGTCGGCGCGCTGCGCCGCACCCTGGGCGAGGCGCTGGACTCCGGCTGCTCCACCCTCGTGGTGGACGTCTCCGGCGTGGAGCACCTGTCCTCGGTGGTCGTGGCGCTCCTGCTGCGCGCCAAGCGCTGCTGCCGGGTGCGGGGCGGCCGGGTCGTCCTGCGCGGCCTGGGCCGCGACGACCTGGACGTGCTGCACCGCACCGGGCTGGCTCCTCTGTTCGACATCGAGCCGGCCACCCGCTGACCCGTACCGACGCACCGACCCGAGGAGCCACCGTGACCACCACGCTGACCACCCCCGAGCTCACCACCCCCGCCTTCACCGCCGAGCTCACCGCCCAGGTGGAGATCGCCCTGTCCGAGCAGCGCGCGGCCGAGGTCCGCGGCGACGCCGAGGCCGCCGAGGTCGCGGCCGGGCGGGTCGCGGACCTGCGGGAGTTGCACGCCCGCTCCGCTGAACCCCTCGTCGCGCCGGTCTGAGGACCGGTGCGGGGAGGCCCCGGTCGGGGAGGGCGACCGGGGGACCGCCGGACGGGGTGCGGGTCGACGGAGCCCCGCTCCCGTTCCGGTGGGCACGACCGCGCGCGGTGGACACCACCGCGCGGCGCCGCTAGTCAGGGCCGGTGAGCACTCCGACCACCAGCACCCGCGGCGCCCGGTACCGCGCCTACGAGCACCGCAGCGAACGCCTCGCGACGGTCGTGGCCGTGCTGTGGCTGGTGGCGTACGCCCTGCCGATCCTGCAGCCGGACCTGCCGGCGCCCGTGCGCACCACCTGCCACGTGGTGCGCACCGCGACCTGGGTGGCGTTCGGCGTCGACTACCTGCTGCGCCTGGGGTTCAGCCCCCGCCGCGGCCGCTTCTTCCTCACCCACCCGCTGGACCTGCTGCTGCTGGTGCTGCCGATGCTGCAGCCGCTGCGGCTGCTGCGGCTGGTCACGGTGCTGCGGCTGCTGAACCAGCGCGCCGGCACCCGGCTGCGCGGCCGCGTCGGCCTGTTCGTGGTCTCCGCGACGATCCTGATCGGTTTCTGCGCCGCGTGCGCCGTCCTGGACGCCGAGCGGGACGCCCCGGACGCGACCATCACCACGTTCGGCGAAGCGGTGTGGTGGGTGGTGACGACCATCACGACGGTCGGGTACGGCGACTACTCGCCCGTCACGGCGACCGGGCGGGTCGTCGCGGTCGGGCTGATGCTCGCGGGCATCGCCCTCGTCGGTGTCGTCACCGGGTCCCTGGCGTCCTGGTTCCTCGACGAGGTGCGCGACTCCTCGGGCGCCGACGCCGAGGCGACCCGCGCCGACGTGGCGCAGCTGACCGAGGAGGTGCGCCGGCTGCGCGAGCAGCTGGCCGCCCGCCCCGACACGCCCTGACCCGGCTGCCCGGGTCCACGGGTGGGGGCCCGGCCGTCGTCGGCGGTCTGAGCGGCTTCGAGGTCGTCCGCCGTCGCCCTCGACGGTGTCGTGAGCGCCACCGAACGGCTCCCACGTCGGTGGCGGCGGCACCGTCCTCACCCCCGAGCGGTCTGCCGGGCGCAGTCGTGGGCCGCCGGCGACGTCACGGTCTTGCCGATGTCGTGATGTCCCCTCTGGTGGTGATCCCGCACGGTTGAGCCCTCAACCGTGCATGATCACCACGGGGTGCGGGACGGTCTCGCTGCAGACCGCCACCGACACGCCCGAGCAGCCACGGCCCACCCCGGCGTGCTCGCTGCCGCCTGCAGCACCGCTGTCCGCCGCGGCTCCGAACGCCCGGTCGTCTCGCCGTCCGCGAGGTCGCGGTCATGGCGCTCTCGGGGTGCGGTGGAGCAGGGTGGCTCCTGCCCGAGGCGACGGGCCGTGAGCCATGATCGGGGTGTGGGCGACGTTCGAGCAGGCCGAGTCACCGCCGTCAGCCGCGACGGCGAGCACCGTTTCAGCAAGGGCGTCATCGACGTCATCACTCTGCTGGCAGGGCTCGGCGTCGAAGGGGACGCCCACGCCGGCACGACGGTCCAGCACCGCTCTCGAGTGGCCGCCGACCCGACGCGACCCAACCTGCGCCAGGTGCACCTCATCCACAGCGAGCTGCACGACGAGCTGCACGAACAGGGTTTCGGAGTGGGACCGGGCGAGCTGGGCGAGAACATCACCACCCGAGGTCTGGGCCTGCTCGATCTACCGCGCGGCACCCGTCTGCACCTGGGGCCGGAGGCCGTCATCGAGGTCACCGGGCTGCGCAACCCGTGTGCCCAGATCAACGCCTTCCAACCGGGTCTGCTGAAGGCGCTCACTCCTCGCGATGTCGACGGCAACGTGGTGCGCAAGGCCGGGATCATGAGCGTCGTCCTCGTCGGCGGGCAGGTCCGGGTCGGCGACCCGATCGCCGTGGAGGTGCCGCCGCGGCCTTGGCGAGCCCTGGAGCGCGTCTGAACGACAGTCGCCGGCCAGGACGTCTCTCCGTGTGAGGAGGAGCCGCGCGGTCGTGGTGCGAACCTCGCGCGCCCCGGTGATGGCGCCGGTCGTGCGCGCACGCTGATGTCGAAGAGCGAGTCGTCAACGGCGCGGGTGCACCGCACGCGCGGCTCGACCAGCCATGACCGTGGCGTGCAGCAGCACCGCCACCACCCCGGCGTAGCCGATGCCGAAGGCCGTCAGGGTCACCGCCTCGCCCCACGAGCGTCCAGAGCCCACCACGGCCAGCACCACGCCCACCACCGCAGCC
>NZ_JBJLSE010000125.1:0-9862 GCF_050871845.1 Kineococcus arenarius subsp. arenarius | reverse complement strand
GGGCGGGCGGGCGGGTGGGCGGGCGGGTGCGCGCGCCGGCGGCGCAGCGAGAGCACCAGCAGGGCGAGCGCGGCGGCGGGCACCGCGAACGGCAGCACGACGCCGAGCACCACGGCCGCGGCGCCCAGCACGCCCAGCAGCGCGTCCCAGCCGGCGGCCAGGCCACCGGTGAAGCCCCCCGGGCCCGCGGCGGTCCCCGCCGCGGCGGCGTCCTCGCCCAGGGAGACCTCCACGGTGGCCAGCGAGACCTGGTCCGCCAGCGCCCGCTGCCGCGCCTGCAGGGCCTCCAGGTCGGCCTGGCGGCGGGCGATCTCGCCCTCGAGGACCAGCACGTCCGGGATCGTGGTGGCCTGCGGCAGGCGCGCGCGGAAGGTGGCCAGCACCGCCTGCGCGGAGGCGACCCGGATGTCCACGTCGGCGACCTCGGCGGTGACGTCGGTGGCCGTGGTGGTGCGCTCCACCTGCCGGCCCAGCGCCGCCACGTCGTCGAGCACCCGCGGCAGGCGCTCGCCCGGCACCCGCAGCACCCCGGCAGGAGCCGCCCCCGCGCCGGCCGTGCTCGCGGTGGTGGGCGTGGTGGGCATGGCGGCCTTCCCGGGGTGCGGTCGCCGTGACCGCGCCGTTGGGACGCGGTGCGCACCCGCCCGGTTCCCGCGTCCGGCGGCGCCCCACCCGGCCGCACCGGGTCGCGGGCAGCACGCGGCTCGCGCCCCGCGTGCGACGATGGAGGTCCACGACCGTGCCGACGAGAGGTGCACCCCGCCCGTGTCCCCGATGGCCGCGAACGCCCCGGCTCCCGCCTCCACGCCGCCGGAGCTGCTGCGCAACTTCTGCATCATCGCCCACATCGACCACGGCAAGTCGACGCTGGCGGACCGGATGCTGCAGCTGACCGGGGTCGTGGACGAGCGCGCCATGCGGGCGCAGTACCTGGACCGCATGGACATCGAGCGCGAGCGCGGCATCACCATCAAGTCGCAGGCCGTGCGCATGCCCTGGGGCGTGGGCGGCACCGACTACGCCCTGAACATGATCGACACCCCCGGGCACGTGGACTTCACCTACGAGGTGTCCCGCTCGCTGGCGGCGTGCGAGGGCGCGGTGCTGCTGGTCGACGCCGCGCAGGGCATCGAGGCGCAGACCCTGGCGAACCTCTACCTCGCCATGGAGAACGACCTCACGATCATCCCGGTGCTGAACAAGATCGACCTGCCGGCGGCGCAGCCGGAGAAGTTCGCCGAGGAGCTCGCCGGCCTCATCGGCTGCCAGCCGGAGGACTGCCTGCGGGTCTCCGGCAAGACGGGCGTGGGCGTCGAGCCGCTGCTCGACGAGATCGTCAAGCAGATCCCCGCACCGGTGGGGGACCCCGACGCCCCCGCCCGGGCGATGATCTTCGACTCCGTCTACGACACCTACCGCGGCGTCGTGACCTACGTGCGGGTGATCGACGGTCACCTCTCCCCGCGCGAGCGCATCGCCATGATGTCGACGAAGGCCACCCACGAGCTGCTGGAGATCGGCGTCTCCTCCCCGGAGCCGACGCCCTCGCAGGGCCTGGGCGTCGGCGAGGTCGGTTACCTCATCACCGGCGTGAAGGACGTGCGCCAGTCCAAGGTCGGCGACACCGTCACCAACGCCGCCAAGCCGTCCGCCGAGGCGCTCGGCGGCTACCGCGACCCCAAGCCGATGGTGTTCTCCGGGCTGTACCCGATCGACGGCTCGGACTACCCGCTGCTGCGCGAGGCGCTGGACAAGCTCAAGCTCAACGACGCCGCCCTGGTGTACGAGCCGGAGACGTCCGCGGCGCTGGGCTTCGGGTTCCGCATCGGCTTCCTGGGCCTGCTGCACCTGGAGATCGTGCGCGAGCGGCTGGAGCGGGAGTTCAACCTCGACCTGATCTCCACCGCGCCCAGCGTGGTGTACGAGGTGACGATGGAGGACCGCAAGGTCGTCACCGTCACGAACCCCTCGGAGTTCCCCGAGGGCAAGGTCTCCGAGATCCGCGAACCGGTGGTGCGCGCCACGGTGCTGGCGCCGGCCGAGTACATCGGCGCCATCATGGAGCTGTGCCAGCAGCGCCGCGGCGAGCTGCAGGGCATGGACTACCTGTCCGAGGAACGCGTGGAGATGCGCTACCGCCTGCCGCTGGCCGAGATCGTGTTCGACTTCTTCGACCAGCTGAAGTCGCGCACCCGCGGGTACGCCTCCCTGGACTACGACGTCGACGGCGACCAGGTCGCGGACCTGGTCAAGGTGGACGTGCTGCTGCAGGGCGAGCAGGTCGACGCGTTCAGCGCGATCGTGCACAAGGACAAGGCGTACGCGTACGGCGTGATGATGGCCGGCAAGCTCAAGGAGCTCATCCCGCGCCAGCAGTTCGAGGTGCCGATCCAGGCGGCGGTGGGCGCGCGCATCATCGCCCGCGAGAACGTCCGCGCCATCCGCAAGGACGTCCTGGCCAAGTGCTACGGCGGTGACATCACCCGCAAGCGCAAGCTGCTGGAGAAGCAGAAGGAGGGCAAGAAGCGCATGAAGATGGTGGGGCGCGTCGAGGTCCCCCAGGAGGCGTTCATCGCCGCGCTGTCCTCCGACGCCGCCGGCGACAAGGCCAAGGACAAGGCGAAGAAGTAGCGGCGGGCCGGCAGCGGTGCGGGGGCCGGCGCGGTTCGCGCCGGCCCCCGCTGCCCAGCCGTCCCGCGGTCGCTCACTCGCTCCGCGAGGCGACCCCGGAGCGATCCAGCACGCGCAGCACCGCGTCGGCGACGACGTCGGGCCGGTCCACGGGCACGAAGTGGTTCGCGTCGTCCACGCGGGTCAGGTTCGCGCCGGGCACGTCGCGCGCCAGGCGCTCGCCGTAGCGGGGTTTCATCTGCGAGTCGCGCATGCCCCAGACCACCTCCAGCGGCAGGTCCAGGCGGGGCAGGAAGGGCGCCACGGTCTGCGTGTAGACGGAGTCCGCCGACCGCAGGTGCCGCGCCAGGCGGGAACCGCCGCCGGGCTCCAGCCACGGGGCGACGAAGCGGTCCACCGCCTGCGGTGCGCGGTCCTGGTGGCTGAACAGCGGCCGCAGCGCGGTGCGCAGCACCTTCTCCAGGGCGCCGGCCGGGAGGCGTTCGAGCACCGGCCAGGTGAGTTTGAGGGCCTTGATGCCGGGCACGGGCCAGCCGTCGTAGCAGACGCCGTCGACGACCACGGCACCCGCCACGCGCTGCGGCGCCGCGGTCGCCAGGATCTGCGTGACGCCGCCGCCCAGGTCGTGCCCGACCACGACGGCGCGCTCCTCGCCGAGGGTGTCCAGCAGGTCCAGCAGAGCCGAGGCCTGCGAGGCGATGTCCACCCCGGTGCCCGCCGGGGCCGGGGAGCCGCCGTAGCCGAGCATGTCCACGGCCACGACCCGGGCGTGCTCGTGCAGGCGCGGGACGACGTCCCACCACAGGGTGTGGTTGGTGGGGATGCCGTGCACGAGCAGCACCAGGGGCCCGGAGTCCCCGGCGCGCCACACGTTCCGCGGGCGCCCGGCGACGTCGATGGTCTCTGTCCGTCCGATCGGGAGTTCCACGGCACCAGGGTGGACGAGGAGGCCCTGCGCGGCACCTCGGGCGCCGACCCCCGCCCGGACGCCCACCGGCCGGTGGGGGTGCTAGGGTTCACACCAGTCGCTGTTCTCGATGTGCTTCCAACACCCCGGGGATCGTTTCCGAGGGTCGTACAGCTTTCCAATCAGGTCAGCCCCTCGGCGGCTAGCTCTGCTCGCAGGGCGTCGCAACCTGAGGAGGCCTCATGGCTCAGGGAACTGTCAAGTGGTTCAACGGCGAGAAGGGCTTCGGCTTCATCGCCCCCGAGGACGGCTCGTCCGACGTGTTCGTCCACTTCAGCGAGATCACGGGCAGCGGTTTCCGCAGCCTCGACGAGAACGACCGCGTCGAGTACACCGTGACGCAGGGCGCCAAGGGCCCGCAGGCCAGCCAGGTCACGCGTCTCTGACGCGACCTGCCCGCTACGACCCCCGCACCGTCCCGGTGCGGGGGTCGTGCTGTTCCCGGCGGTGCCCGGCGCTGCGAGCGCTCAGTCCTCGAACCCCGCGCTGGCGGTGACGGTTCCCGGGGGCACCTCGGTGAACCCCCCGTCGCGCACGTCGACGCGCTCACCCGCGGGCAGGACCGGCGCGCCGATCAGCACCCGCACCCCGAAACCCCCGGCCGCCCACGCGGAGGTGAGCAGCGCCGGCAGCCGTTCCCAGGCGAGCTGCGCGGCGTGCCCCACCTGGGCGGCGGCCTTGCCGGTGCTCATCCGCACGCCGGGGTGCAGCCGGATCGTCAGCAGGCCGGGCGCCGCGGCCGGGACGGCGGCGCCCTCGGGGTCGGTCAGGTCCAGCCCGCCGACCTGCAGGGGCTTCAGCAGCGGCGGCACGTCGTCGCGCGGGTGCGGGGCGAAGGCGCGCACCGCGGCGTCGCCGCTGCGCGCCTCCACGTGCGGCAGTTCGGCGGTGCGCTCCCACCTCACCCCGCGCGCCCGGCGGGTGATCTTGCGGATCCGCCGTCCGCGCCAGGCGGCGACCGTGTCGTGGAACTCCCCGCCGGGCGCGGTGGTCCGCTCGTCCGTCAGCAGCAGCACCACGGCGCGGGCGGCGGCCACCAGGACGTCGGTGTGCGCCGGGGCCGGCTCGCGCTCGACGCGCGCCACGAGCGAGAGTGCCCACGGCTCGTCCTCGTCGGGCGGCAGGACCGGGTGCGCCGTCACGGCTGCTGCCGCCACAGCTCGTCCAGGAAGCGCAGCTGGCGCTCGAACTGGTGCGCAGCACCGCCGGAGTGGTCGGAGAACTCCCACACGGTGATGTCCTTGCGCACCGGCCGACCGGCCCGGGCGCCGTAGCGGTTGTAGGCCGCGAACACGGTGGACGGGGGGCACACCGGGTCCATCGCCCCGACGCTGAACAGCGCAGGGGCGCTCGCGCGCAGGGCGTGGTTCGCCCCGTCGACGTAGGACAGGGTGCGGAAGGTCTGTTCCACCGCCTCGCGGGAGTGCCGCCGCAGGAACGTGACGACCTCCAGGTACGGGCCGTCGCCGGCCGTGTCGCAGGCGCGGCGCACCGAGCACAGGAACGGCACGTCGACCAGGGCCGCGGCCACCGCCTCCCCGGCCAGGTGCGCGGCGGCCAGTGCGAACGCGCCGCCCTGGCTGCCGCCGGCGACCACGAGCCGGGCGGGGTCCACCCCGGGCAGCGCGGCGGCGGCCTCCACGGCGCGGGCGCAGTCCACGAGCGCACGGCGGTAGTAGTACGTCGCCGGGTCGTGCACGCCCTTGGTCATGAACCCGTTCGCCCACTGCCCGGCGACGGCGCTGGTGTCCGGGTCGGGGGTGTCCGAGCCCTGCCCGCGGGTGTCGACGACGAGCACCGCGTACCCGGCGGCGGCCCACTCGGTGTGCTCCACGGGCCGCCCGCGCGTGCCGGAGTACCCGATGAACTTCACCACCACCGGCAGCGGCCCCTGCGCGCGGCGCGGGCGCAGGAACCACCCGGCGATCCGGTCCCCGCCCCAGCCGGAGAACCGCACGTCGGCGACCTCCACCTCGCTCAGCTCCGGGCCGGGACCCTCGCGCAGCACGAGGTCCAGCCGGTGGCGCCGGGCGTCGGCGAGGCTGCCGGCCCAGAAGGTGTCGAAGTCGGCGGGCTCGGCGACGTCGCCGAGGTGGTCGCGCAGCTGCTCCAGCGGCAGGTCGGTCAGGGGCACCCCGGGAACGCTACCCGCGCCGCCCGCCGGCCGCCGGGAGGGTTCAGGCGCGGCGACGGCGCCGCGCGGTGGCCAGCTCGAACACGGCGTAGGCGGCCACGCCCAGCGCCACGACCGTCAGCAGCACCCGTCCGTACGGCTGCTGGGCGATCTCGTGGAACGCGGCGTCCAGACCGCGCGACTTGGCGGTGTCGCCGTTCGCGGACAGCACCACGAGCACGCCGAGGACGCCGAACGCGACGCCGCGCGCCACCCAGCCCGCGACCCCCAGCGCCGTCAGGGCCGGCGACAGCGAGCCCTCGACCTTGTCCTCGAACTTCTTCATCAGCCCGCGCACCGCCAGGCCGACGCCGACGCCGACGATCACCAGGCCGACCACCACGACGAGCACCGGCCCGCCCGGGGCCTCCAGCACCCGCTGGGTGAGCGTCTGCTGCTGCTGCCCGCTCGACGTGCCGCCGCCGAACAGGAACCGGGCGCTGGAGATCCCGAGCACCGCGGCGACCAGGGCCTTGACGACGGCCTTGACGCGGTCACCGGCCCCGTCGGCGGCCACCGCGGCGAAGACCTGCCAGACGACCATCGCGGCGAAGCCGAGCGTCAGCAGCGCCAGCAGCACCTGGCCGAACGGCTGGGCCGCGATGCGGGACATCGCGCCGGAGGTGTCCGCCTGGGCGGGCGCGGTGCCGAAGGCGATCTGCAGCGCCAGCCACGCCACCAGCAGGTACACGACGCCCTCGGCGAGCACGCCGGCACGCCCGACCCGCTTGACGGTGGTCTCGTGGCGCTCGGCGAAGCGCTCCCCCTGCCGAGCGGTCTCCTTCACGTCGTTGCCGGACATGGGCACATGGTGGGACCGTGCGCCCCCCACCGCACCCCGGCCGGCGTGGGCGGTGGTCCGCCGGGGTGACACTTGAGGGGTGCCGAGCTCCCTGCCCGACGGCGAGGCCGTCCCGACCGACGGCGCCCTGCCGCCCACCGCCCTGGCCGGTGCCGCGGAGCGCACCTTCGGGGTGTACCTGCACGTGCCGTTCTGCGCGGTGCGCTGCGGCTACTGCGACTTCAACACGTACACCGCCACGGAGCTGGGCGGCGGCGGCTCGCAGGCCGCCTACGCCGCCACGGCCGCCGCCGAGGTCGACCTGGCCGCCCGCGTGCTGGGCGCGGCCGCCCGCCCGGCGTCCACGGTGTTCTTCGGCGGCGGCACGCCCACGCTGCTGCCGGCGGCGGACCTGGCGGCGATGCTCGGCGCGGTGCGCGAGCGCTTCGGCCTGGAGCCGGGTGCGGAGGTGACCACCGAGGCCAACCCCGACTCGGTGACCCCCGGGGCGCTGGCGACGCTGGCCGAGGCCGGGTTCACCCGCGTCTCCTTCGGCGTGCAGTCGGCGGTGCCGCACGTGCTGGCGGTGCTGGACCGCACCCACGACCCGCGCCGCGTGCCCGAGGCGGTGCGCTGGGCGCGCGAGGCCGGTCTGGACGTCAGCCTGGACCTCATCTACGGCACGCCGGGGGAGTCGGCGGACGACCTGCGCCGCAGCCTCGACGAGGCGCTGGCCTGCGAGCCGGACCACGTCTCGGCGTACGCGCTCATCGTGGAGGAGGGCACCCGGCTGGCCGCGCGCATCCGCCGCGGGGAGGTCCCGGCACCGGAGGACGACGACGAGGCCGACAAGTACGAGCTCGTCGACGACGCGCTGAGCGCCGCGGGGTTCTCCTGGTACGAGGTGAGCAACTGGGCGCGCGAGCCCGAGCACGCCTGCCGGCACAACCTCGCCTACTGGCGCGGCGGCGACTGGTGGGGCATCGGCCCCGGCGCGCACAGCCACGTCGGCGGGGTGCGCTGGTGGAACGTGAAGCACCCCACCGCCTACGCCGGGCGCCTCGGGAACGGGCAGAGCCCCGCGCACGCCCGGGAGGTGCTCTCGGAGCAGGACCGGCGCACCGAGGACGTGCTGCTGCGCTCGCGGCTGGCGGAGGGCTTCGACCCGGCGTGGTGGGGGGCGGGTGCGCTGGCGGCGGTTCCGGGGCTGCGGAGCGACGGGCTGCTGGAACCCCTCGGCGACGGGCGTCTCGCGCTGACCCGGCGGGGTCGGCTCCTGGCGGACGCGGTGGTCCACGCACTGCTCCGCTGAGCCGCCGCGGAAGTGCCGCCGGGGAGCTCGCCGCCGCGGTGTGTTGCTCAAAGTAATCAATGTGTAACGCTGTGTGGCGACAGTGCTCTACCCAGGTGACATGACCGCGCCGTCCCCCGCCTCGACGAGGCACCTGCTCCGCTGGCCCGCGACCACCGCCGCGCTGGCGCTGGCCCTGACGCTGGGGAGCTGCTCGAGCTCCGAGGAGACCGGCGACGCCTCTTCCTCCTCCACCACGTCGTCCTCGTCCTCGTCCTCGACGGTGGCCGCCGGGTCCGGTGACGTCGTGGCCCTGGCGGAGGCGTTCGCCGCCACGCTCTCCGACGAGCAGCGCGAGACGCTGAACCAGGAGTACACGTTCGCCAACGCGGCGAACTGGTCGAACTTCCCGGACGCGCTCCTGAGCGGTGGCTTCGGCGGTGGTGGCGGGGGCGCGGCACCCAGCGGCGCGATGACCGGCGCTCCCAGCGGCGGCACCAGGACCGGTGCACCCAGCGGTGCCGCCCCGGGTGGCGGCGCGAGCACCAGCACGGGCCGGGTGGGGTTGCAGACCAGCGAGCTGAGCGACGACCAGTGGGCCGCGCTGGAGGCGCTGCTGGCCGCAGCCACCGGCTCGGCCGAGGACGAGGGCTACGACGAGGTCGTCCAGCACCTGGAGGCCGACGACTACCTCGGCGAGAACAGCGGCGGCGACTCCTACGGGCGCGGCAACTTCTTCATCGCGTTCCTGGGCACCCCCTCGACCAGCGGGACGTGGGAGCTGCAGTTCGGCGGGCACCACCTCGCCGTGGCCAACACCTACGTCGACGGTCAGCTCGCCGGTGCCACCCCCTCCTTTCGCGGCATCGAGCCGTTCAGCACCGTCGAGGTCGACGGCGACACCGTGCAGCCCGAGCAGCAGGAGCAGCAGGCCTTCGTCGCGCTGCTGAGCTCGCTGGACGAGACCCAGCTGACCACCGCGACCCTGTCCAGCTCGTTCAACGACATCCTGCTCGGGCCTGGCGAGGACTGGGCGTTCCCCACCACGTCCGAAGGGCTGAAGGGTTCGGAGCTGACCGACGAGCAGAAGGCGCTCCTGCTCGACGCGATCGAGCGCTACGTTGGCGACGTCGACGACGAGAACGCCGCGACGATCCTGGCGCAGTACGAGAACGAGCTGGACGAGACCCACGTCGCGCACTCGGGCACCACGGCGATGGACCAGATCGGCGACTACGTGCGCATCGACGGCCCGTCGGTGTGGATCGAGTTCTCCATGCAGATCGGCATCGTCCTCTCCGGCGCCCACCCGCACGCGGTGTGGCGCGACAAGGACACCGACTACGCCGGCCTGACCTCCTGACGTGACCCGGGTCCGCCACGTCCTCGCCGCGGCCCTCTGCGCCGGTGCCGCCGTCCTCGCGGCGGCGGCACCGGCCTCCGCGCACGTCATGCCCTCGACCGTCGTCGAGCTCGACGTCCACGCCGACGCCATCACCGCTGCCCTGACAGTGAGGATGTACGAGGACTCCGCGCCGGTGGGTCTGACCCTTGCTCTGACTGACCTCGTGTCTTCAACGGGATCTGTCGACCGGCCGGCGCGGAGCCCTCGTGCACCTGCCGAACGGGCGTCGTGACCTCATAGGAGCCTGGCCAGAGGCCCCGTCACTGTCTTGTCCGCCCGCCCGACCGGCGCGTGCCGCCCGTACCGGTCGAGGTGGAAGGACGGCGAGACCACGATGACATCGCAGCGCAAGAGGATCCAGCAGGTAGCGGTCCAGCAGGTAGCGGTCCAGCAGGTAGCGGTCCAGCAGGTAGCGGTCCAGCAGGTAGCGGTGGAGGTGACCGGCGGTGTGGACACCCACCAGGACACCCACACCGCAGCCGCCCTGGACGCCGCAGGCCGCCTGCTGGGCTCGGCGCAGTTCCGCGCTGACGCCGCCGGCTACGTGGCGCTGCTGGCGTGGCTGCGCACCTTCGGCGCCGTGGTGCTCATCGGCATCGAGGGCACGGGCGTCT
>NZ_JBJLSE010000124.1:0-9926 GCF_050871845.1 Kineococcus arenarius subsp. arenarius | reverse complement strand
CTGGCGGGCCACGGCGATCACGTCCCGGCGGAACTCGGCAGGGAAGGCCTTCGGCACGGTCATCATCCTTCCAGTGAGGACCATGATCCTCACAGGTCAGGAGTCAACCGGACCGGGGGCAGTCCCCCCCGACAGGCACGGTGAGACGAGCCGGCAACCCCCACACGCCCCTGCGTCGGGCGATGGCGCCGACCGCGCCCAGCGGTCCGCCCGTGAGGGCGGCGATCGCGAACCACCCGGCGTTCTCCACCCAGATGGTCGACGCGAAGACGTCGAGCAGTCGGCCGGCCCCGTAGTGCACGGCCAGTGCCGTGAACGAGGCCACGACTCCTGCGAGGACGCCGTGCACCGGCTGCCGGACGAGCCAGCCGGACAGGACAGGCAGCCCCGCCCAGACCACGCCCGCGTTGAGCACCTTGCTGACGGTCCAACGAGCCGTCAGCAACCCGTCCGCCTCACCCGACAACTGGCTCGTGGTCGCGACGTTGGAGGCGAGCGACAGCAGCGCCAGAACCACAGCGGCGGCGAGAACCAGCCACCACCTCTTGCCTGCCGCGACCGGAGCGCGGGTGCGGCCGCACCCGTCGCTGGGCAGCGCGGCGCCCCTTCCCGCACGGACCGGGCGCTCCGCCGGCGTTGACGCCCCGCGCGGCCGCTCACTCACGAGAGTTCCTCGACCGCAAGCCGCCGGCGGTGAGCGGCCACGGCGGCGAGCAGGGCAGATGCACGCACGAGCACGGCTACGAGGCCCCAAGCGGCGGTGAGCACGCCCAGGCCGGCCGCACCGAGGCCGGAGAGCGTCATGACGATGAGGACGGTGTCGAGGCCGGAACCGCTCTCGAGCCCGGCGGGGCCGTAGGTCGCTGCGAAGCCCGACGACCAGCCAGTGGCGTTGATCAGGGGCTCGGCAACGACCAGTGGCAACCCGTAGGCGGTGCCTGCAGCAGCCAGTGGGTGGCGGATGATCCGGTCACCGCCGGGCACGCGGTGGGGGCGCAGGACGCGCGCCAAGGCGTAGCAGACGGTCGGTCCGACCATCGCGTAGACCACCGCCACCGCCGAGCCGAGGGCCCCGCCGAAGACTGCCCACAAAGGGGTCGGCACCGCGAGCCCGAGGGACCAGAGCGCCACGACCGACACGGCCGCCAGCGCGCACACACGACGTGGCGTGCTGGCCCGGCGCCATCCACGGACAGGGGCCGGCGCCGTGACCACGGGTTTCGCCCAGTGGTCCTGCATCCCCTCCACGTCCCTCACCCTGCCGCAGGGCGACACCCCTGGCAGTCCCACCACGCGAGCAGGCACCAGCGGTACACGACCTCTTCACCGACGCCCTGCGCTCCGTGGCGTCACCCGCCTCGACACCGCGCGCAAGTGCAGCGGGGCATCGGCCACCTCAGGATCATCGATCGTGCGCGCCGCCTCCGTAGGCCTGCACACGCGCGGTCATGGCCCTGCGCGCGATGCCTGCGGGGCCGATGACTCCTGCTGGCGCTCCGAGTCTGCAAGCTCGAAGATCATCGACTCGACCGGAGGCTCACGTGCTCGACGCCGTCCCCACCACTCAGACCCTGTGGTCGGCCGTCCACGCCGAACGGTCCGCCCTCGCCGAGGACTTGAAAGGGTTGAGCGCAGGGCAGTGGGCTCGACGCTCCCTCTGCACCCGGTGGAGCATCGAGGAGGTCCTGGCCCACCTCAGCGCAGCCGCCAGCACCGGGCGCGTGCGCTGGCTGCGCAGCATGCTCGCGGCACGTTTCAACCCCGATGTGCACAACGACCGGAGACTCGCGGAGCAGCGCGGCCGCACTCCCGCTGCGACCCTGGACCGCTTCCGGAGCCTCATCACCAGCACGACCGCACCGATGGGGCCCACCGCAGCCTGGCTGGGGGAAGTCGTCGTCCACTCCCAGGACATCCGACGCCCCCTCGGGTTGCCAGGGGAACCGCCGGTGTCGACGGTCACCGCCGTGGCGCGCTCCTACGCCGCCCGCGACTTCGCGGTCAACAGCCGCACCGCAGCGGCGGGCCTGTCGCTGCAGGCCACCGACGGGCCCTTCAGCACCGGCGAAGGGCTGCTGGTGAGCGGTACGACCCTGGCGTTGACCATGGCGATGGCCGGGCGCGGGAGCTTCTGCGATGAGCTGAGCGGGCCGGGCGTGAGCGTGCTGCGGGAGCGGTGCGCACCCTCGTGAGCGGATCAGCGCCGGAGGAAGTCGTCGGCTGCCGCCCTGCTCACCGGTGGGTCCGGGCGTTCGACGAGGACCCGGTCGAGGGCACGGCGTCCCAGCGGGCCCCATGCCGGTTTGCCGCCGGGCAGCCCGCGCTCTCCGTTCTGGCCCATCAGCAGCAGGAAGAGGCTCTTGAGCGCAGCCAGCCCACGGGCGCGGCGGACCGTCGCCTCGTCCGCCCGCCCGTAGGCGGTGAAGAACCGTGCGGCCGCACCGGGCGGCAACAGCACCCAGGCCGCCGCCAGGTCCACCGCCGGGTCACCGGCGAACAGGTCGCCGAAGTCGACGACGCCGGCCAACGTCCCGTCCGCCACGACGACGTTCGCCGGGTGCAGGTCGCCGTGCACCCACACCGGTGGCCCCTCCCACGCCGGGGCTGCGACGGCGTCGTCCCAGACGGCTCGCACGTCAGCCGCGTCAGTGCCGATCACGTCAGCGTCGAGGGAGCCGAGGAAGCAGTCGAAGCCGTCCGTGCAGTCCCTCGGGTGCGCGCCGCGGCCCGTGTCAGCCGGCGCGTCGGCGGGGGCCGGAACGTGCAGCGCCCGCAGGAACGCCGCCAGGGTGTCTGCGGCGTGCTCACCGCGGGTGATCTCCCCGCGGTCAAGCGGCTCACCCGGCACCCACGTCATGACCGTCCACAGCTTGCCGAACCGCTCCGACGGTGCACCGCTGCGCACCGGGACGGGGACGGGCAGCGGCAGGCACGGGGCCAGCAGCGGCAACCACCGGCGTTCCTGGAGCTGGTGGACGGGGTCGGTGTCCATGCGCTGCACCCGCACGGCCAGTGCCTCCCCCAGGCGCCACACCTGGTTGCCCCACCCGCCTTCCACCTCGCTCAGGGGCAGTTCGGCCAGGTCCGGGTGCTGCTCGCGCAGCAGGTCGCGGACGAGGTCCGCGGTGATCCCGGTCCCGTCCTCGATCTCGGCCATGCGGAGCAAGCTACGGAGGCTGCGCCTGTGGTGACCGCTGTGACACGGCCTCCTCACAGCACCGAGGTGCTTCCCGCACACGGCGCCGCCCGGGCGTGGGTCCCCTGCCCGGTTCCACGCCCGGACGCACGACGGCCGCCGCCACCCCGGCCTGAACACCATGATGTGATCGTGAACGCACGAGGTGTGGTCCGGGACTGGCACGACGAGGAAGGCTGGGGCGTGATCGACAGCCCCCGCACGCCGGGCGGTTGCTGGGTGCACTCCTCCACCGTCATGACCACCCAGGACGGGTTCCGTCCCGGCCAGGACGTCGCCTTCACCTACGAGCAGGGCGAGCAGGACAGGTACCGCTACCGCGCCCTGCGCGCCTGGCCCTGGGACGAGCAACCGGCTCAGCGGCCCGGCACCACGGTGTTCAACGACCGCAGCGGGGCCTTCACCAGCAGCCTCACCCTCAGCTACGACGACCCCGCAGCCGCCGAGGCCGCAGGAGCACCTCCGGCCGGGACGATGCACTGGCCGCCACCGCCGGCACCGGCCCTGGGCACGGTGACCGTCACCGTCTTCGAGACGACACCGGGACGCAACGAGGTCCGCATCGACACCCGCGGGACGCTGAACGAGCAGCTGGTGGACGCGGCCATCTCCGAACTCCAGCACGTGCGCCGACAACTGCCCCGCTGAGCAGACTCCCGCAGGGAGGGGCCGGCCGACTCCACGCTCCTGCTCGGTGCGCGGGTGATCGGGGGTACCGCCGCAGCCCGCTCCCGTTCCTCACCCCGAGGCGCCTCCTGTGCTTCGATGCCGGGGTGCACCGACCGGTCAGCGTCCTGCCCGTCCTCGCCGTCCTGCTCATCGCAGGGTGCTCAGACGAGCCCGAGACGGTGAACGAGCAGAACGTCGCCGTGTGCATCTCCCCCGAAGGTGACCTGCCCGCCACCGGGCGGATGGACGTGGAGTTCCGTCAGGACGGGAAGGTCTTGGCGACGGGGAGCGCGAACATCGGTGGGGCGGTGGGGGCCAGGGTGCCCAACGGCGAGATCGACGTCTACGTCAACGGTGAGCTGTACGGACACGCCGCCGGCTACACCCCCGGGACCCTCGATGAGGACGGCGAACTCCAGGGCGTGACCTACCTCAGCGGTCCCGGGTGTCCCGAGGAAGCCCCCATCGGCTAGCTCTCCTGCCCGACCGGGGACCGTGGAACCGCCCCGGGTCGAGCAACGGGATCATGGTCGTGGAGCCGACCGTGTGGTCGAACTCGCGGACCGCGGCCGCGATCCAGTCCGCGGCACTGACGTCGTCCGCCGACCGCCCGGACCTGTCGATGGCCGCGGCACCGCGCTCATGTCCACGAGCAGGGCAGCGGCCGCAGCACGTCCATGCTGTGACCAGGAACGTCACTTCCTCGTACCGCTCCTGCGGCGACGTCGACGCTCCTCAAGGACGAGCACGAACAGGCCCGAGACGAGAGCGGGGACGGTCGCGGAGAAGGCGGCACCCCAGTCCCTGTCGAACACCACGTGGGCGATCACCGCCGCGATCGTCCACAGCGCCGCGGCGGTCGCCAGCACCACGAGCACGAGCACGCCGTCGACGAGCGCGGCGAGCAGGCCGGCGATGCGCCAGTCGCGACGAGAACCCTGGCCACCACCCATGCTGGCGACAGTAGTAGCCCCGCGTCTCCGCTCCGCCTGATCCGACGCCCGTCGCGAACCAGGAAGCAGCCCACCGCCGGAGCCACGATCCCCTGCCCCACGGCCGAGCCGAGCGCTGAGGCCGTCGAGCGGTCCTCGGTGCAGACCAGCAACCCCGCCACGAAGCCGACGACTGCACCGGTGAGGTGCGTACGTGCGCTGCTCGCTGATCACGAGCGCTCCCAGCGGTGGGGGGGAAGACAGGGCGGTGACCGGCCGAGCTGACGCGCATCGTGGCAGTTCAGGCGACACCCGCGTCGGCGATGCGCCACGCCTCGGCCTCGCCGTCACGCACGAGGAGGCAACCCCGGGCGGTCGGGCCGTCCGGCACGGACGCGTCCGCCCCGTGCAGCTCGAAGGTCACCGGCACGAACGCCGCCTGCGCGTGCTCCTGCGCGTGGCTCTCACCCACCGCGCCCGGTGGACCACCGCACGCCGGGAGCACCACGGCGCTCAGCGCGACCCGCCCCGATCGGGAACTCGCGGGCAGGAGGACGCCGCGGTGCAGCGATGACTTCCCGGAGCGCAGCCGATCGACCCCGCACGGTCGAGTTCGCGCCGAAATCCCGTGCGCACGTCGTCGGCGCGTTCCTCGACAGGTTCGCCCGGCCCCCACCGCAGGGCGGAGGAGTTCACGACACATCACGATCGAGAGGAACACCGTGCTGACGCGCATCGCGGAGGGTGTGCTCGTCCACCAGAGCGAGCTCCTCCAGAACAACACCGTCGTCGTGCGGGGCCGAGCCGGAGCGCTGCTCGTCGACCCCGGGGTGCGCGACGCCGAGATGGCCTGCCTAGCGCACGACCTGCGCGAGGCGGGCCAGCCCGTCGTGGCGGGTTTCTCGACCCACCCCGACTGGGACCACGTGCTCTGGCACGCCGATCTGGGCGAAGCGCCCCGCTACGGCACGGCCGGCTGCGCGGCCTCCCTGCGGGACGTCCTCTCGGACGCGGACTGGAGGGCCCGCGCCGCCGAGGCGTTCCCGCCGGAGATCGCCGATGAGATCCCCCTGGACTCGTTCGGTCGCATCACCGGCCTGCCCACCGGGACCACGCAGGTCCCCTGGGAGGGCCCCGGGTCCGGGTCCTCGAGCACCCGGCGCACGCCCAGGGCCACGCGGCGCTGCTGATCGAGGAGCGCGGCGTCCTCATCGCCGGCGACATGCTCTCCGACGTCCTGGTCCCCGGTCACGGGTCCGTCGGCGGGGCCGATCAGGTCCAATGCCGGATCGAACCGGACCGCGCGCACGAGTGGCGACGGCAGCAGCGGCCAGCCGCAGGAGCACCGGTCAGGCCGCCACCACGACGGGCACCGCCAGCACCGCAGCCCCCACCAGCAGGCAGACCGCGTCCGCCCGCCGCCACGGCGCCGGCAACGCCCACGTGCGCGGCGGGCCACCCGGGACCGCCCCGCGCGCGTCCATCGCGGTGGACACCCGACCGGCCCGGCGCACGGCGTCCACGAGCAGCCCGAACGCCGTCGAGGCCAGCCAGCGGCCCCTCGACAGCGGTCCCGGACCGGGCCCGAGGCCACGGGCGCGGCGGGAGGCCGCCAGCTGCTCCCACGCGTCGGCCAGGGCGGACAGCAGCCCCAGGGCCGCCACGACGGCCACCACGAGGCGACCGGGCACCCGCAGCCGCTGCGCCAGGTGGTCGCCGGCCTCGGCCGGGTCCAGCCACGCCAGCAGCACCGCGCCCGGCAGCACCAGCACCGCCAGGCGCAGGGCGGCGGTCAGCGCCGCCAGGAGCGGCTCGCCCTGACCGGGCTCGCCCAGCAACCACGCCGACCAGCCCACCGACAGCGCCCCCACCGCACCGGGCAGCAGCCGGCGCGGCAGCGCCCGCCACCGGTCCACCACCAGCGGCAGGCACAGCAGTTGCGCGGCCAGCCCGGCCGCACCCGCCACCCACGTCGTCACCGCGAACGAGGCCGGCACCGCCAGCAGCGAGACCGCCAGCAGCGGCAGCGGCCCGCAGTGCCGCACCAGGGGCCCGGGCCCGGCGCTGCGCCGTTCGGCGGGCGTGGGCGGCACCCCCTCGTCCACACCGTGCACAGGCCCCCCCACAGGGTTGTCCCCAAAGCTGCGCCCACAGCTGTGGACGGAGGTGTGGACATCTCCCGGTGCGGACGGGCCCAGGGTGGGGTCGGCGCTCACGAGGCCCTCCCCACCGCGACCGGCGCGGCGGGCACGCCGCCGGCCACGCGGCGCCCCGCGTGCAGTCGCACCGCCCCCGTCCCCGCGGGGTCCACCGCCTGCACGAGCCGCTCGTCGTGGCTGCTGACGACGACCGCGGCCCCGTCGCGCGCCGCCGCCCGCAGCAGACCCACCACGACCGACCAGGTGCGCCGGTCCTGACCCACGCTCGGCTCGTCCGCCAGCAGCACCGCGGGCCCCGCCGCCAGCGCTCCCAGCAGCGCCAGGCGGCGCTGCTCCCCGCCGGACAGGCGGAAGGGGTCCACCTGGGCGCGGTGCGCCAGGCCCAGCAGCTCCAGCAGGGCGTCGGCCCGGGCGGTCGGCAGGCCCAGCGCCACGGCCGTCGCGGCGGCCTCCGCGCGCGCGGTGGTGCGCACGAAGGCGTGCTCGGGCGCCTGCGGCACCCACCCGGCGCGCGCCGCCAGCTCCCGCGAACGCCACCGCCACGGCTGCGGTCGCAACCCGCGCGCGAGCCCGGCGGCGGCGCTCAGCTCCCCGGTGGTGGGGCGGGTCAGCCCGGCGAGCACGCCCAGCAGTGACGACTTGCCGGAGCCGCTGACCCCCACCAGGGGCGTCACCGCACCGGCCGGGACCTGCACGTCCACGCCCGTCAGGACGCTCGCCGGTGGTGCCGGCCGCAGTCCGCGGCGCCGGCGCACCAGTCCCAGGCCCTGCCCGGTCAGGGCGTCGCCGTCCACGCGCAGGTGCGGTACGAGCAGCCCGTCGGGCACGTCGGCCGGGCGCGGGTCCGGGGTGCCGGGCAGCCAGAGCTCGCCGCCGCCCGCACCGGCGGCGAGCACCCGCCCGGGCGGGCCGTCGGCGGCGAGGTGGCCGTCGCCGTCCAGCAGCACGACGCGGTCCACGTGGGGGGCCCACCCGGCCAGGTCGTGGTCGACCACGACGAGGGTGCGCCCGGCCGCGGCGTGCAGGACGGCGGTGCGCACCGCCGCGGCGGTGGGCGCGTCGAGCATGGACGTCGGCTCGTCCAGCAGCAGCACCCCCGGCGCCAGGGCGAGCACCCCGGCGAGCGCGAGGCGCTGGCGCTCCCCGCCGGACAGGGTCGCCACCTCACGCTCGCGCCCGGCGTCGAAGCGGGCGGCCGCGTGGGCGGCCGCGACGCGCCGCCACACCTCCTCGCGGGGCAGGGCGAGGTTCTCCGGGCCGAAGGCGGTGTCGCGCCCGGCGGTGGTGGCCACGACGGCGTCCTGCGGGTCCTGCAGCAGCAGCCCCGCGGCGCCGGGGCGGGCGTCCTCGCCGCCCACGAGGACCTCGCCGGTGGCACCGGGACCACCGTCGGGGCCCTCCTCCAGCACGCCCGCCAGGGCGCGCAGCAGGGTGGACTTGCCGCTGCCGCTGGGCCCGGCGAGCAGGACGCGCTGCCCGGCGGGCACGTCCAGGTCCACACCGGCCAGCACGGGGCGGGCCGCGCCGGGCGGGGTGACGTCCAGGCCCCGCACCCGCAGGGCCAGGGGCGCCGCGTCAGCCACGGGCGCGGTGCTCGTGGCCCGCGGCGAAGGCGGAGAGGGCCCCGGCGCGCGCCAGCGCGCGCACCAGCGCCCACCCGCCCAGGCCCGCGATCAGGGCGCCGGAGACGGCGAAGAGACCCAGGTAGACGAGCTTCCAGTCCCAGCTCCACGCCGCCCAGTACGCGGACCACTCGTAGACGGACTCCAGCGACGCCGCCAGCACGCCGCCGAGGACGGCCACGCCCAGGCTCCAGCGCCGCCACAGGAACAGGGCCACGGCGATCTCGACGCCCAGGCCCTGGATGCCGCCGGAGACGAGCACGCCGGCGCTCCACCGGGTGCCGAGCAGCGCCTCGACGCTGGCGGCGACCACCTCGGCGAGCAGCGCGGCGCCGGGGCGGCGCACGACCAGGGCCGCGACGACGGCCGGCAGCAGCCACACACCGCTGACGAGGCCGGCGACGGGCGGGAAGAGGGCGAACAGCGGGTCCAGCGCGCTGTACGCGAAGTGCCAGCCCCAGAAGACGACGCCGAACGCGACGCCGAGGACGGCGGCGGTGACGAGGTCGACGGTGCGCCAGCGGCCGGCGGGCCGGCGGGTGCGCGTCTTGGCGGTGGTGCTCACGGTGACCTCCCGGGTGCAGGAGGGGGACCCGCGGCACGGGTGGCCACGGGTCGAGGATCGCCCGACTCCCTACGCCGGTGCTAACCGGGTCAGGTTCGAGGGTCTGCGGCTGCCCGCACTCTCAGCGCCCCACGGCGCTCCCCTGTCGTTCGCCGCACACCCTACCCCTGCCACCCCACCCACCCCTCCGTGATCTTGCACCGGTGAGGGTTCAACCGTGCAAGATCACGGAGGGGTGGGTGGGGTGGCGGGAGCGGGGCGCGGGGAGGCGGGTGGGGTCGGGGAGGATGGGGGCGTGCTGCGACACCTGCGTGGACCGGACGGCGGACCCTCCCGGGGGGTGCGCCTGATCACGATCGTGCTCGTCGTGGCGCTCGTGGCCGCCGGCGCCACGGCCCTGGCGCCGGTGCTGCGCTGGCTCCTGGACCTGCTGTAGGGCAGGGTTCGCGGCATGAGTCCCATCGTCTGGAAGCTCGTCGGCCCCGGCGCCGCCGTCGTCGCGGGTGCCGTCGCCAACCGCCTCACGAAGAAGATCTGGGTGACCGCCACCAAGTCGCAGCCCCCGGCGAACCCGGAGGACCCGGACGTCGGCTGGAAGGAGGCGGTCGCGTGGGCGCTCGCCTCCGGCGCGATCATCGGCGTGTCCCGCCTGCTCGTGGAGCGCCAGGCCGCGGTCCTGTACCGCAAGGCCACCGGCGAGCAGCCCCCCGGCCTGGGGAGCGGCCAGGCGGCCTGAGCCTGCCGGCGCCCGGGTGAGCACCGGTGCCCCGGGACGGGACGTCC
>NZ_JBJLSE010000123.1:0-10236 GCF_050871845.1 Kineococcus arenarius subsp. arenarius | reverse complement strand
GGAAACCATGGTTTCCGCCCAGGAGGGGCGCTCATCAAGGGCGGAAACCATGGTTTCCGCCCGAGCGGGGGCGAGGGAGGGGGGCAGGTGCGGCAGTCGTAGGGTCGGGGCGTGAACCCCCCAGGGCGCCTGGACGTCGCCGTCGTCGGCGCCGGCCGCGTCGGGCCCGTGCTCGGCGCCGCGCTGCGCGACGCCGGGCACCGCGTCACCGGGATCGCCGCCCGCACCCGCACCGCCGCCGAGCGCGTGGAGGCGCTGCTGCCCGGCGTGCCGTGGGTGGAGCCGGCCCGGGCGTTCGCCGCCGACCTCGTGGTCCTCGCCGTGCCCGACGACGTCCTCGGGCCGCTGGCCGCCGACCTCGCACCGCACGCCCGCGCCGGGCAGCTCGTGGTGCACACCTGCGGCCTGCACGGCACCGCGGTGCTCGAACCGCTCACCGCCGCCGGGGCCATGCCCGCGGCCCTGCACCCGGCGATGACGTTCACCGGCACCTCCCTGGACCTGGGCCGCCTGCGCGGCGCCGTCGTCGCCGTCACCGTGCCACCGCTGCTGGTGCCGATCGCCGACGCCCTCGTGCGCGAGTGGGGCGCCACGCCCGTGTCCGTCGCCGAGGAGGACCGGCCCGTCTACCACGCGGCCCTGGCCCACGGCGCGAACCACCTCGTGACCCTCGTGGCGCAGGCCCTGGACGCCGCCCGCGAGGCCGTCGGCGACGCCGCGCCGGACGTCCTGCGCCCGCTGCTGACCGCCGCCCTGGAGGGCGCCCTGGACTCCGGCAGCGCGGCCCTGACCGGGCCGGTCGCCCGCGGTGACGCCGGCACCGTCGCCGCGCACCTGCGGGTCCTGGACGAGCGCGCCCGAGCGGGGACCGCGGCGACGTACGCGCAGCTCGCCCGGGTGGCCGCCGACCGGGCCGCCGCCGCCGGGCGGCTGGGGCCGGAGGCGGCCGGCGCCGTGCGGGCGGCGGTGTCGGGGTACGAGGACGGGGTCCGGGCGGCACGCGCCCGGCGGGGTGAGGAGCAGCAGGACCGTGGCTGAACTGGTCGTCGCGCGCACGCGCACGGAGCTGAGCGCCGCCCGGGCGCGGCTGGAGGGGCCCGTCGCGGTCGTCATGACGATGGGCGCGCTGCACGCCGGGCACGCGCAGCTGATCGAGCGCGCCCGCTCGCGCGCCGCCTCGGTCGTGGTGACGGTCTTCCTGAACCCGCTGCAGTTCGGCCCGGGCGAGGACCTGGCGCGCTACCCGCGCACCCTGGACGACGACCTGGCGCTGGCCGCGGAGCACGGCGCGGACCTGGTCTTCGCCCCCGCGCCGGACGTCGTCTACCCCGACGGCGAACCCGGGGTGCGGGTCAGCGCCGGGCCGCTGGGTTCCGTCCTGGAGGGCGCCAGCCGCCCCGGCCACTTCGACGGGGTCCTCACCGTCGTCGCCAAGCTGCTGCACCTGACCCGCGCCGACCTGGCGTTCTTCGGGCAGAAGGACGCCCAGCAGCTGCTGCTGGTGCGCCGCATGGTGCGCGACCTGGACCTGGGCGTGGAGGTCGTCGCCGTGCCCACCGTCCGCGAACCCGACGGCCTGGCGATGTCCAGCCGCAACCGCTACCTCACGCCCTTCGACCGCCAGGTCGCGCTGGTGCTGCAGCGCGCCCTGGCGGCCGGTGCGGCGGCGGCCGCCGAGGGCCCCAGCGCGGTGCGCCGCGCGGCCCGCGACGTCCTGGTCGCCGAACCCGCCGCCCGCGTGGACTACCTGGCGCTGGTGGACCCGCACGACCTGGCCGACGTCCCGGAGCACCACCGCGGCGAGGCGCTGCTCGCGGTGGCGGCCCGGGTGGGTTCCACCCGGCTCATCGACAACGTCCCCCTCGTCGTCGGCCGCGGCGAGGGCTGAGCCGCGCCGGGTCCGCGCGTCCGGGGGGTGCGCCGGGCGCGGATAGCCTGGTGCGGTGAGCGAGCAGGCGGGACGGGACCAGCGGGCGGACGAGGTCGAGGGCGAGGAGTTCGAGGACCTCCCCGAGCAGGTGCGGGTCCGGCGCGAGAAGCGCGACCGCATCCTCGCCGCCGGCGGGGAGGCGTACCCGGTCGGCGTGCCCCGCACGCACTCCCTGGCGCAGGTGCGCGAGGGCTGGGCGCACCTGGAAGCCGGGCAGGAGACCGACGACGTCGTCGGCGTGACCGGGCGGGTGGTGTTCCTGCGCGGCACCGGGAAGCTGGTGTTCGCGACCCTGCAGGAGGGGGACGGCACCCGGCTGCAGGCGATGCTCTCCCGCGACGGCGTGGGCGAGGACGCGCTGGGCGCGTGGAAGTCCGACGTGGACCTGGGCGACGTGGTGTTCGTGCGCGGCCGGGTGATCTCCTCCAAGCGCGGCGAGCTGTCCGTGATGGCCGACTCCTGGGCCATGGCCGCCAAGGCGCTGCGACCGCTGCCGGTGCTGCACAAGGAGCTGTCGGAGGAGACGCGGGTGCGCCAGCGCTACGTCGACCTCATCGTGCGCGAGCAGGCCCGCGCGAACGTGCGCGCCCGCTCGGCGGTGGTGCGCTCGCTGCGCCGCACCCTGGAGGAGCGCGGGTTCCTCGAGGTCGAGACGCCCATGCTGCAGACCCTGCACGGCGGGGCCAGCGCCCGCCCCTTCGCGACCCGCTCGAACGCGTTCGACACCGAGCTGTACCTGCGCATCGCCCCCGAGCTGTTCCTCAAGCGGTGCGTCGTGGGCGGCATCGAGCGGGTGTTCGAGATCAACCGGAACTTCCGCAACGAGGGCGCCGACTCCACCCACTCGCCGGAGTTCGCGATGCTCGAGGCCTACCAGGCGTGGGGCGACTACGACTCCATCGGCGAGCTGACGAAGACCCTCGTGCAGACCGCCGCGGACGAGGCGTTCGGCACCAGGGTGGTGCGGCTCGCCGACGGCGGCGAGTACGACCTGGGCGGGGAGTGGAACTCGATCTCCATGTACCCGTCGCTGTCGGCGTCGCTGGGCGAGGAGATCACCCCCGAGACGTCCCGCGAGCACCTCCTCGCCCTGGCCGAGCGCCTGGACATTCCCGTCGACACCGCCCGGTGGACCCACGGAAAGCTCGTCGAGGAACTGTGGGAACACCGCGTCGCCGATTCCCTGCAATCCCCGACGTTCGTCCGGGACTTCCCCGTGGAAACGTCCCCGCTGGTGCGCGCGCACCGTGAGCTGCCGGGCGTGGTGGAGAAGTGGGACCTGTACGTGCGCGGTTTCGAGCTGGCCACCGGCTACTCCGAGCTGGTCGACCCGGTCGTGCAGCGTCAGCGGTTCACCGAGCAGGCGCGCCTGGCGGCCCTCGGCGACGACGAGGCCATGCGCGTCGACGAGGACTTCCTGCGCGCCCAGGAGCACGGGATGCCGCCCACGGGCGGCATGGGCATGGGCATCGACCGCCTGCTCATGGCCCTGACGGGCCTGGGCATCCGGGAGACCATCACCTTCCCGCTGGTCAAGCAGCGCTGAGGTGCCGGCGGGGGCGCCGGCGCGGCCGACGTACCCTGGTGCGGTGGACGCCCTCGCCGCGCTGCTGCCCTCCGCCGGCCTCTTCGTGCTCTTCGTGCTGTTGATGCGCTCGATGCTGCACGCCGACCGCCGCGAGCGCGCCGCCGCGGCCCGGGCCCGGGCCGAACGCGCCCGGGAAAGGGCCGCCTCCGACGGTGGTCCTTCCTGACGCGGACAATCGCGCTTCTGCCGGCGGGTCTTCCGCCACCTTTTTGACAAGAATCCGTGAAAGGCGCCAGACTGCCATCGGCGGCCGCATTCCCGCGAGGCGCCCCGGATTCGATCCCGAAAGGGTGCTCCCCGATGGCTCAAAGGGTTCAGGTGCTTCTCGTCGACGACATCGACGGCGGCGACGCGGCGGAGACCGTGACGTTCTCGCTGGACGGCGTGGACTACGAGATCGACCTCTCCGAGGAGCACGCCGGCGCCCTGCGCGAGGCGCTGGCGCCGTGGGTGGGGCACGCCCGCAAGGTCAGCGGCCGCGCCGGCGGCGGCTCCCGCCGCTCGGCCCCCCGCGAGAAGGGGCAGAGCCGTTCCGGCTCCGGCTCGGGTCCGGCGCGCGACACCGGCGCCGTGCGCACCTGGGCCAAGGAGAACGGCTACACGGTCTCCGACCGCGGCCGCATCTCCGCCGAGGTCGTCCAGGCCTACGACGACGCGCACGCGTCGAGCTGACCGGCGCCCGCGCGTCGGGCCTGCCGGCGCCGCTCGGCTGATCACGGCCGCGTCCCCCACCACCGGGGGGCGCGGCCGTCGTCGTGCGGGTGCACCCCCGGGCGTACCCGGGCACAGCCGGTCGGACGATGCCCGCAGCGCGGCGGGGGCGGCAGGCTCGGGGTCGTCCCGCCCACGACCCAGGAAGGGCCAGCTCATGATCGAAGCGGTCGGCCTGCGCAAGGTGTACGGCAAGAAGGTGGCCGTGCACGACCTGAGCTTCACCGTCCGGCCCGGCATCGTCACGGGCTTCCTCGGCCCCAACGGCTCCGGCAAGTCCACCACCATGCGGATGGTCGTCGGCCTCGACCGGCCCACCGCCGGCCACGTCCTCGTCGACGGCAAGCCGTTCGCGCAGCACCACGCCCCGCTGTCCGCGGTCGGCGCCCTGCTGGACGCCAAGGCCGTGCACACCGGCCGCTCGGCCCGCAAGCACCTGCAGGCCATGGCCGCCACCGCCGGCGTCCCGCGCGGGCGCGTGGAGGAGGTCATCGACCTCGTGGGCCTGCGCGAGGTGGCCGGCAAGCGCGCCGGCGGCTTCTCCCTGGGCATGGGCCAGCGCCTGGGCATCGCCTCCGCGCTGCTGGGCGACCCGTCCACGGTGATGTTCGACGAGCCCGTCAACGGCCTGGACCCCGACGGCATCCTGTGGATCCGCAACCTCATGAAGGACCTCGCCGCCCAGGGGCGGGCGGTGTTCGTCTCCTCGCACCTGATGAGCGAGATGGCGCTGACCGCGCAGCACCTCGTCGTCATCGGCAAGGGCCGGCTCATCGCCGACGAGAGCGTGCAGTCCTTCGTGGACCGGGTGCAGCCGCGCGGCGTGGTCGTGCGCTCCCCGCAGGTGGCCGAGCTGACCGAGCTGGTCCACGCGGCCGGGGGCACGCTCCGCCCGATCGGCGACGGGTCCTTCGACGTGCGCGAGCTGTCCGCCGAGCGCATCGGCGACGCGGCCGCCGCCCGCGGCGTCGCCCTGCACGAGCTGACCACCGTGAAGGCCTCCCTGGAGGAGGCGTTCATGGAGCTGACCGCCGGCGCCGTCGAGTACCAGGCCCACGCCGGTGGTGCGTCGACGCCGACGGCTCCCGCACCCGCCCCGTCCACCGCGGCCCCGTCGGCATCCCGCGCCGACGCCCGCCCCGTCCGTGAGGAGGTGTCGCGGTGAGCGCGGCGACCGAGGTCCAGGGCTTCCCCCAGTACGCCGGCACCCGCTACCGGGTGACCTTCGGCGGGCTGGTGAGGTCCGAGTGGATCAAGTTCTGGAGCGTGCGCTCCGTCGTGGTGACCATGGCGGCGGCCGTGGTCGCGATCGTCGGCCTGGGAGTGCTGATCGCCTGGGGCACCGCCACCACCCTGGCGGACCCGCAGACCGGTGCGGCGATGACGGCGCAGGGGTTCGACGCCACCGCCGCCAGCCTCCAGGGCGCCCAGATGGCCACCCTCATCGTCGCCGCCGTCGGCGTCATCGTCATCGCCGGGGAGTTCTCCACCGGGATGGTCCGCACGACCTTCGTGACCGCCCCCGGGCGCCTGGGCGCGTACGCGGCCAAGGCCGTCGTGCTGGCCGTCTCCGTGGCGGTGCTCTCGGCCGTGGCGGTGCTGGTGGCCTTCCTCGCCGGCCAGGCGCTCCTGGACCGCGAGGGCGTGGGCGCCTCCCTGGGCGACGACGGGGTGCTGCGGGCGCTGGCCGGCAACGTCGCCATGCTCGTGGGCGTGGCGCTCGCGGGCCTGGGCGTCGGCGCGCTGCTGCGCAACACCGCCGGAGCCGTCTGCACCGTGCTCGCCGCGATCTTCGTGGTGCCGCTGCTGCTCATGCTGCTGCCGGAGTCCTGGGGCGGCGACACGATCCGCGAGTACTGGTTCAGCAACGCCGTGATGAGCGCCACGGCGGTCGCCGAGCAGCCCGGCTACCTCGACGTCGCGCCCGGCCTGGCCGTCTTCGCCGCCTGGGTCGTGGTCCTGCTGGGCCTGGGGGCGCTGTCCCTGAAGAGCCGGGACGTCTGAGCCCTCCGGCGCCCGGGGGGACGCCGGAGAACGCCGCAGGGGGTCGCGCCACGGGTGCGGCCCCCTGCGGCGCGCCCGGGGGCGCCCTGGTTGGATCGGGGGCCGACGACCCCACGGAGAGGTGGACCAGCGGTGGCCGAGCGCGCCTGCTTCCTCATGCACCTGCGTCCCGAGCTGGTGGACGAGTACCTCGAGGCCCACGAGCACGTCTGGCCCGAGATGCTCGAGGCCCTCAGCCGCGCCGGCTGGCGCGACTACTCGCTCTTCCTGCGCCGCGAGGACGGCCTCGTGGTCGGCTACTGCGTGGCCGACGACTTCGAGGCGGCGGTGGCGGCCATGGACCGCGAGGAGGTCAACGGGCGCTGGCAGGCCACCATGGCGCGCTTCTTCGCCACCGGCGAGCACCCGGACCGCTCCATGGAGCGCCTGGAGGAGTACTTCCACCTGGCGTGAGCCGCCCGGCCCCGCCGCCTGGACGGGGCGGGGCCGGCGGGGGGCTCAGCGGCCGCGGGCGTCCTGCTCGCGACGGGCCACGGCCTCGGGCAGCGCCAGCATGCGCGGCGGCGGCGCGAGGACCCGCACCTGCGGCTTGACGTTGGTCATGACCGTGGCGTTGGGGCCGATCACGGCGCCGTCCCCCACGGTGACCCCGCCGACGACCACGGCGCCGGCCCCCACCGACACGCCGCGGCCCAGGACGGGCGCCTGCTGGGCGAAGCGCTCGCCGTCGCCCATGCCGGCCCCGATGGAGACCCCCTGGCGGATGATGCAGTCGTCGCCGATGCGGCTGTCGGGGTGGACCACGATGCCGTTCTGGTGGGCGATGCGCACCCGCCGGCCCAGGACCGTGGTGGGCGGCAGCTCGATGCCGTACAGGTTGCGCACGACCACGTGGCCGAGGGTGCCCAGCTTGCGGCCCACCCTGCGCGCCCACGGGGGAGCCGCCTCGCTGCGGGCCCACGCCCCCAGGCGGTGCACCACCACGGCGTGGGTGCCCGGCGTCAGCGCTCCGCCGTTGACCTGCACGTCCTCCCTCAGCTGAGCCAGGAGCCCGATCCGCTCGCCGTCCGGGCCCCCGCCCGCCGCGCCCGCCCCGCCGGGGCTCGTCGCGCCCGTCCCGGCCGCCTCGTCCGTCTGCACGTGCCGTTCCCCCCCTCGTCGTGCCGGCGTGCCCGTGCCGCCGACGTTCCATCCCTGACGCTACGGGAGGATCGGCGGCCGCGGGGAGCAGCCCCGGGCCCGGGCGCCGGAGTGTCGCCCGCTCGCCGTCCGCCGCCAGCGAACGGCGTGGCGGAACACCCCCCGCAGGGCGCAGGTTGGACGAGGAGACAGGGTCACGGCCCCTTCCGGGTGCCAGCGGCGACGCGGGCGACGTGAAGGTGTCGGGGCCCGGGACTAGCATCGGAACGGTCCGTGGGGGATGGTCCCCCGAGGACCCGACCACCCGCGAGGAGCGCCGCATGTTCGAGAGGTTCACCGACCGCGCCCGACGGGTCGTCGTCCTGGCCCAAGAAGAGGCCCGGATGCTCAACCACAACTACATCGGGACCGAGCACATCCTGCTCGGCCTGATCCACGAGGGCGAAGGCGTCGCCGCGAAGGCCCTCGAGTCGCTGGGCATCTCCCTGGACGCCGTCCGCGAGCAGGTCCAGGAGATCATCGGCCAGGGCCAGCAGGCCCCGTCCGGTCACATCCCCTTCACCCCCCGCGCCAAGAAGGTGCTGGAGCTGTCCCTGCGCGAGGCGCTGCAGCTCGGGCACAACTACATCGGGACCGAGCACATCCTGCTCGGCCTCATCCGTGAGGGCGAGGGGGTCGCCGCCCAGGTCCTCGTCAAGCTCGGCGCCGACCTGAACCGCGTCCGCCAGCAGGTCATCCAGCTGCTGTCCGGCTACCAGGGCAAGGAGCCCGCCACCGCCGGCGGTCCCCAGGAGGGCACCCCCTCCGGCTCGCTCGTCCTCGACCAGTTCGGCCGCAACCTCACGCAGGCCGCCCGCGAGGGCAAGCTGGACCCGGTCATCGGCCGCGACCCGCAGATCGAGCGCGTCATGCAGGTCCTGTCGCGCCGCACCAAGAACAACCCGATCCTCATCGGCGAGCCCGGCGTCGGCAAGACCGCCGTCGTGGAGGGCCTGGCCCAGTCCGTCGTGCGCGGCGAGGTGCCCGAGACCCTCAAGGACAAGCAGATCTACACCCTCGACCTCGGCGCGCTCGTGGCGGGCTCCCGCTACCGCGGCGACTTCGAGGAGCGCCTGCGCAAGGTCCTCAAGGAGATCCGCACCCGCGGCGACATCATCCTGTTCATCGACGAGATCCACACCCTCGTCGGTGCAGGTGCCGCCGAGGGCGCCATCGACGCCGCCAGCATCCTCAAGCCGATGCTGGCCCGCGGCGAGCTGCAGACCATCGGGGCCACCACCCTCGACGAGTTCCGCAAGCACATCGAGAAGGACCCGGCCCTGGAGCGGCGCTTCCAGCCCATCCAGGTGCCCGAGCCGACGCTGCCGCACGCCATCGAGATCCTCAAGGGCCTGCGCGACCGCTACGAGGCGCACCACCGCGTCTCCATCACCGACGCCGCCCTCGTCGCGGCCGCCACCCTGGCCGACCGCTACGTCAACGACCGCTACCTGCCCGACAAGGCGATCGACCTGATCGACGAGGCGGGCGCGCGGTTGCGCATCCGCCGCATGACCGCACCGCCGGACCTGCGCGAGTTCGACGAGCGCATCGCCGACGTGCGCCGCGAGAAGGAGTCCGCGATCGACGCGCAGGACTTCGAGAAGGCGGCCTCGCTGCGCGACAAGGAGAAGAAGCTCCTGGCGCAGAAGGGCGAGCGCGAGAAGCAGTGGAAGTCCGGCGACATGGACGTCATCGCCGAGGTCGACGAGGAGCTGATCGCGGAGGTCCTGGCCACGGCCACGGGCATCCCCGTCGTCCGGCTCACCGAGGAGGAGTCGGCGCGCCTGCTCAACATGGAGGCCGAGCTCCACAAGCGCGTCATCGGCCAGAACGACGCCATCAAGGCGCTGTCCCAGGCCATCCGGCGCACCCGCGCCGGCCTGAAGGACCCCAAGCGCCCCGGCGGCTCGTTCATCTTCGCCGGCCCCACCGGCGTCGGTAAGACCGAGCTGGCCAAGGCGCTGGCGGAGTTCCTCTTCGGCGAGGAGGACGCGCTCATCCAGCTGGACATGAGCGAGTTCTCCGAGAAGCACACCGTCTCGCGGCTGTTCGGCTCCCCGCCCGGCTACGTCGGGTACGAGGAGGGCGGCCAGCTGACCGAGAAGGTGCGCCGCAAGCCGTTCTCCGTCGTCCTGTTCGACGAGGTGGAGAAGGCCCACCCGGACATCTTCAACTCGCTGCTGCAGATCCTCGAGGACGGCCGCCTGACCGACTCGCAGGGCCGCGTGGTGGACTTCAAGAACACCGTCATCATCATGACGACGAACCTGGGGACGCGGGACATCTCCAAGGGCGTCGGCACCGGGTTCGCCGCGGGGTCGCAGACCAAGCAGACGAACTACGACCGGATGAAGTCCAAGGTCAACGACGAGCTCAAGCAGCACTTCCGGCCCGAGTTCCTCAACCGCGTCGACGACATCGTCGTCTTCCCGCAGCTGACGCAGGACGAGATCATCCAGATCGTCGACCTGTTCCTGGCGCGGCTGGACGAGCGCCTCAAGGACAAGGACATGGGCATCGAGCTCACCCCGTCCGCCAAGGTGCTGCTGGCGACGAAGGGCTACGACCCCGTCCTCGGGGCGCGGCCGCTGCGCCGCACCATCCAGCGCGACATCGAGGACGTCCTGTCCGAGAAGATCCTCTTCGGCGACCTGCGCCCCGGCCAGATCATCTCGGTCGACACCGAGGGCGAGGGCGCGGAGCAGAGGTTCACCTTCGAGGGCACCACCAAGGAGGACGTGCCGGTCACGCTCTCCCTGGGCAAGGGCACCGACGGGCAGTGAGCCCGCCAGCCGGGCGGGGCGTGCAGCGCCCCGACCCC
>NZ_JBJLSE010000122.1:0-10563 GCF_050871845.1 Kineococcus arenarius subsp. arenarius | reverse complement strand
GGCTGCGACTGCGCGCAGCGACCTGCTGCGCGCTGCCAGCGCCACTCGGGCGCGGAAGGCGTGCCGCTGCGCCACGCCGGGGTGGGCGGCGACGTAGTGCAGTTGCTGCTCGATAGTCTGCGCCGTGTGCGGCATCGTCGGAAGTGTTGTACCCACGGCCACCGACGATGCCGCGTGCTTGATCACCAGCCCAGTAGCGAAACGTGCAGATCAGGTGATCAAGAACTTCCCGAGCTGACCACTAGGTGTACCCGGCCAGGACGTTGGTAGCAGCGCGGCGGCTTGAACGAGGGAGGACCCCCAGGTGGGGTGTGACTTGTCGAAGGTCCACATCCACCCGGAGGTCCTCGTGGCCCACGCTAACGCCCGCACCACCGTCCACGGCCGGCTCCTGATCGTCCAACGCCACCAGCAAGGTTGGCGCCAAGCCCACATCGCCGTCGCGATGGGCGTCTCCCGCAAGTGCGTCCGCACCTGGGTCGCCCGCTACGCCGCCGAAGGAATCGAGGGCCTGCAGGACCGCTCCAGCCGCCCGCACCACAGCCCGACACGGACACCGGCCGAGGTCGAAGCTCGCATCGTCGACCTGCGCGCTCGCCAACGGCGAGGACCCGACGCACTGGGTGCTCAGCTCGGCGTGCCGGCGCGGACCGTCTCCCGCGTCCTGGCTCGCCACGGCATCGCGCACCTGTCAGCGCTGGATCCGATGACTGGTGCGGTCCTGCGCTCTTCCAAGACCACCGCCGTCCGCTACGAGCGGGAACGTCCAGGCGAGCTGGTGCACATGGACGTCAAGAAGATCGGCCGCATCCCCGACGGCGGCGGCTGGCGCGCCCTGGGCCGCGCGGATCGGGAGAGGACCCGCGATCGCAGCACCAAGATCGGCTACGACTACGTCCACTCACTCGTCGATGACCACTCCCGGCTGGCCTATCCCCCGCGAGCGGGTGGTACCCCCACCGAGATCCTGCCCGACGAGAAGGGACCGACCTGCGCCGGCTTCCTGACCCGGGCGGCGGCCTACTTCGCCGCCTGCGGCATCGCCCGCATCGAGCGGGTCATGACCGACAACGCCTGGGCCTACCGCTGGTCCCTGCGCGAGGTCTGCGCCGCGCTGGGTGCGAAGCAGAAGTTCATCCGCCCGCACTGCCCCTGGCAGAACGGCAAGGTCGAGCGGTTGAACCGGACCCTGGCCACCGAGTGGGCCTACCGGCAGGTCTTCACCAGCAACGCCGAACGCGCCGCTGCCCTTGCGCCGTGGATCGAGCACTACAACACTCGACGCCGTCACAGCGCACTCGGTGGCCTCCCGCCGATCAGCCGCCTGGCACCAACGTGATGGCCGGGTACACCTAGCCGCCACAGCTGGCCACCGCGGGACCCAACTTGTGGCTCTGTCGACGGTCACTGCCGACCTCGTGGCCCTCCGCGCCCGGAACTACGCGACCTACCGGTCGTCGCTGGCCGCTGATGGCCGGCACCTCCCCGCGAACTTGGCCGATGTCGTCGCGGACGTGACGACCTTCGCCGACCCGCTCGTGGACGGCGGGGCGGGGATGGCCCGGGACTTCGCTGCGCGCCGGTGGACGTGAGGGTGCCACCATGATCGTTACGGCAAGATGCTGCGACCCGACGTCGTTGCTCACCTGTTCGGCCGGCCCGTGGCCGAGGCCGGTGTGGAGCGCATCCGACTGCACGACCTCCGGCACGTGCACGCCACCTCGGCCCTGGCCGCCGGCGTCGACATCGAGGTCGTCAGCGCCCGGTTGGGCCACTCCACGACGCACATCACGAGCAACCTCTACATGCACGTCGTGCCCGAGGTGGCGCGGGAAGCAGCCGACGCGATCGCGGCCGCCGTGGCGTATGCGCGGAGGGCCAGGGCGACGGGTGTGGCCGTGGCGTGGCCGCAGGAAGTCGATCACGGCGAGGCGAGGAGCCCTCCCAGGGGTGAGGCTGCAGGTCAGACGCCGTGTGGGCCCCCAGGGGCTCGAACCCTGAACCCGCGGATTAAAAGAGCAGGGAGGGGCGTCCAGCGAGGTCCGGGCAGGGCGGCTGACCTGCGGCGATGGTGCGCCGGCGTGCGGGGGGAGCGGGGCGGCTGCCGTCGCGTTGCCCTCACGGTTGCCGTCAACGTCACCGATCATCGGCGCGGCCTGACGGCTGGGGCAAACCACGCTTCTAGTAGGGACGCCTAGCGATGATCGGAGCAGCATGCTGTGCGAGCTGCGTCGATACATCGGCGCATGACACCCCCTGCCAGCCCATTGCGCATAGAGACGCTCATAAGGGTGTCCTAGATGGCGAATGGTTACCTGGATCTGCCTTCTGTCTGCGTGACGTGCTAGACATGTAGCCATGAATGAACCGGTGGGTGTCGCTGACGGAGGGGTTGAGGCTGCGCGCGGTCTTCGTTATCAGTATTTGCAGACCGTCCGACAGATTCTAGACCTTCTCACTGATGCAAGTTCGACTGCCGCTTCGATACAGATCGAAGGGTGGAGCGGGGAAGTGGGCGATGATGACCCCACTGACCAGCAAATCGTGGACTATGCCGTCCTTGATTCGAGCGGCTGCTGCTTGAAATCGGTTCAAATTAAGTCAGTCAGAGATGTGATGGCCTCCCGGCCAATGGGCGTCGGTGCGGTGGTTCGCGTTCTAGCTCGACTAACCCAACAGGTGGCCGATGAGTATGAGCTAAGGACCAACGCACGAGCCACGAGCCCCGCGGTTCGATTGGCGACTTTAATTCATGGCGCCGCCGATATCGATGAGCTCAAGGCAGGCCTGCAGCAACTTGTTGCCATAGCACCGTCGGTGGGTGACTTGGTGGACTTGTCCCGCGAACAGCTGCTCAGGCTTTCTCGCTGTAAGCTCTTTTTCGCCGATCAGCCCATTGACGAACTGAGTAAGGGCTTGAGAGATCGGCTTCGAGAGTATCGGCTGGGACGGCGAAGCGGAGTGGGAACCCAAGGCGCCGGCCTGCTGCTTAACCATTTGGTACAACAAGTCATGGACAGGGCGACTTCCGAGGGCCCTCGAGTCTTTTCACTGGACGACGCGCGAGCGCAAATTTTGGTTGACAAATTCGTGATCGCAGTATCTGTAGGTAGGTATACATGGGGCCAGGCGATGGGCGTGGGCATGGCTAGGGTCCCGGACGTTCGTCGAGGGAAGATACTGTCGGACATCGAGGCATGCCTTCGCCAAGACGATTCGACCCGAAGTATCCGTTCAGTGGCTCTAACAGGAATGTCGGGCATCGGCAAGTCAAGTCTCGCCGCCGCGTATATTGCCGATTACGCTGATGCCTACGATGTAATTGTTTGGGTGGACGCCACCACCGAAGAGAGCTTAAACGTGTCGGCTGCGGCGGTCTTGGGTCAAAACCCTTCCACGGACCATAGAACGGGAGACGTTGAGGCGAGTTTTAGAGCCCTGTTGGAGTCATTCCCGGGGCAGTGGCTTCTAGTTTTCGATAATGCTACGAGCGAGCGACTGGTGTGGCAGTGGACTCCGCGCTCTGGCCGGGGACGCATTGTATTCACGTCTACAAACAGCGGTAGTTGGGCTACGGCGGGGGCTAGAATTTCGGTGGGGGCGATGGAGCCTGACGAATCCAAGGCCCTAATGCTTCGCCGCCTCAAGCAAAGCCTTCCAGAGTCATCGGTCACGCCTGAGGAAGCATCAGTGGCCGAGACGTTAGCTAGTGAGCTTGAGGGCTGGCCGCTGGCCATGGAGTTGGCTGCGTCGTATCTACTCAGCACTGAAATTGCACTGCCCTATGCCCATCAGTATCTAGCTCAGATTCGCGACCGTGCCCTTTACGCGGAGGACCTCGTGCCTCCAGGGTATCCACAGTCATTAGGCGCGGCACTCAAGTTGGCTATGGATCGAATCTTGGACCAATTCTCGCCCGAAGTGGCAGGGCTTGCGCTGGGAATAATGCGAGTATTGAGTTACGTGAATGCCCATTCATTCCCGGTTGGGTTAGCGTACTACGCTTCTCTGCTGCGAAATGTGCCCGTAGACAGTCCTTGGATCGGGGTGCCTAATCCAAATACACCCGAGGCGGGGGATCTCAATGAGGCCGTCAGAGCATTGCGGAGTCAATCCTTGGTGGATCGCCGCCGAGTGGGCGTTCCAAGCGCATTGAACGCAACAGCTGAGCAGCATGTTGACACGTTCACTACCAATGAAATTGTGCAGCATGTAACCCGTCGTCTCTGTGAATCGCGCGGCGAGCAGGCTGTGAAGGCATTGGCTGGCGCCATCGGAGTGCTCGATCAATGTCTTCAATACCACATTAGCGCGTCAAATTTTACGGGCTCCTCTCTCTTGGAGGGTCACCTTCATGCGGTGCTCGGGCACCTCACCCGCCTTCGCCTAATCAATGCGACCGTAGTAGTCGCAGCGGGTAACCTGGCAACACTTAAATCAGTGTCTGGCAGGCCCAGTGAGGCCTTGCGGCTGGCCGAGCTTGAGTTGAAATGGCTCGACGCCATGGCATTGAATGGCTGGCCTGTGAGGGCGCAGATCCATTACATGCGCGCCATCAGTCAATTTCAAATGGGTCGACCAGTCGCAGAAGTCCTGCAAGCCGCCCAGGCGGCGCTGGAATCCGCTGTCAAGGCAGCTGAAAACTCCTCAGGACATCCCAAAGTTGAAACGGTCATGGATGGCCTCTCTGTACTTCTTGGAACACTGGCAAACATCAAGAAGGGCGGGGAGGAGGACGTTGAGCATTTGAGGCGCGATCTGAGGCATCAGTGGGGGAAGATGTATGGCAACTACGACTTGCCTACGTCGTCGCTAGATGAGTTGCTGAATCAGGTACTTGACGATCCAAACTTGGCCCTCGCCGCGCTCTATTCGGCCCGTGAGCGCGTCGGCATCTCTGAGTCCGACAAGTTTGAGGTCGATCTGCGCCTTGCGGAGGCACTGTCGCTGGCCAAGCACTTTGACGAGTCGTTCGCAATTTTCGAGCGATGGCATGTCCGCCTAGGGGATTCTGGGCTTCACCGCGGTGGCTTTGTTCTACATGCTTTGAACGCTGCTCATGAGTTCGTTCTGCGCTCGATAGACGAATACCACGAAACGAGTAGTAACGCATCGGAACAGTTGACGGCGCTGCTGAAGTTCATCCATGAAAGCTTTACGCTCATGGAGGCGGATGCTTATGACGTCATACGCTACTACACTTATCGCGCCGCGGAGAAGCTGACTTGCAGGGAATGGGTGGCGGCAGAGTCATGCTTGCAAACGGCTTCTCAATTAGAATATGAGCACCGTGACTACTTGGCTAGTCATTCGTCCGTTCGCAATGCAACGACCCGACCACTTCGTGAAGAATGGGGGTCTTGCTCGAGGCGAGGGGCGCCCGCCGGGCGAGTGCTGACCACTTGCGGCGCATCGCGTATTCGACCGACGGAATTAATTTCGATTTTCTCTATCTTTCCGTTGCCGCGGGAGAACTATCTACGCTACGCAGCGTTCCATGGGGAGATGAGCCTTTGGTTGGGCATTGGTCGATAGGTTCTCGTGGGGAGGCCGTGTTGACCGTGCCGGTAATACATGAATCCATCAAGGAAGGGTTGAACACTCGGGTCGCCGTGGCGTCCGAAGGTGGTGGTGTCCATCCAGCGATTGTTCGAGTAGCGTCGTCCGCTCGTGCAGGTGCTGTAGTGCGCGTTCTTCTCGTCGAGGGCAGGGAGGAGGTTAGTCAGGCGGTCGATGCGCTGATTAAGGGATACGAGCTGATTGATGCGCCATTGCCTGTGGAGGTGATGGCCGAAAATTGGCACATTTTCAATCGATAGCTCAAAGACAAGACATTGGCTATGGAAGATGGCGGGTGCCATGCGGCGATCGTGCGAGCCGGTCTCACGGTGAAGTGACGGGGTTGGTGGGGCCCTGGCTGCGGCGCTCCGCGCCGGTCCAGGGTCCCACCAACCCCGTAGTCAGCGCCTTGACGGAGTAGAGAAAGTCCTCACAGCGGTCGGGGTCTTGGCGCCCTAGCGGAGCAGGATAGGCAGAGAGCGCGCCAGGTCGCGTTGTCGGGCTCGCGCCTCGGTTAGCTGAGCGTGGAAGTTGCCGTGGGCGTTCTGCGCGAGGTTGAGCGGCAGGTCCACACCCTCGATGAGCTGCGTCTCCGCGAGCCACGGCTGCGAGTCCTCCACCCAGCACACCCGGGCGTGCTCGGCCATCCACTCGCTGAGCACTGCCTCGCCGTCGCTGAACGTCAGCCGGTTGCCGGTGCTGCCGACGCGGCGCAGGCCGATGCCGAGCTCGTCGGCCAGCAGGACGCCCAGCGTCAGCCGCAGCGTCGAGCCGTAGGCGTTGCCGCGGTAGTGGTAGCGCACCCGCCTGCGCAGGGTCTGCTTGCTCACCGGGCCCTCGTTCGCCGGTGGGCGCTTGGGGGAGATGCCGACGTACAGCAGCACCATCCCGTCGACGTGGTGGCACCCGCCGACGGGCACCCCGGGCGGGGCGGCGTCGAAGTACCAGGCATACACGCCTCCTACCGCCGGCACGGGGGTGGGGCGTCCGAGCACCTCCGCCCGCGTCCAGAGTCGATCAGGGGCGAGGAGGCGGGTGCTCACCACAGCATCGTGGCCGATGCCGCAGTCCCGGTGCTCGATCAGCGGAACTGGCGGCGTTGCGCCTCCAGCGCGCGCTGACGCCACTCCTCGTCCAGCGCGACGACGTGGCACTCGACCCCAGCAGCGTGCAAGGCACCGGCGTACCAGGAACGACCGGTGAATGGTGCGGCGGCTGCGTCGTCGCTGAAGCACAGGATCTTGCGGTGCCGACCGCCCAGCGCCTTTGCGACGTGCGCCAGCTTGAAAGCATCGGCGAGGACCTTGTTCCGTTGGGCACCCTTCGGTGGGCCTTGGTGTGCCCACGCTTCCACCAGCACCGGTGGCTCCTGGCTCACCCCGTCGACCTCCACCCACGACCCGTCGGACAGGGTGATCCGCTCCGGCGCCAGGCGGACGAAGAGCCTGGCGGCCAGCGCGTCGAACATCAAGGCCTCGATATGGCGTTGGACAGCGCTGTCTCCTGCTGGCACGTCGTCGTCCTGCGCCGGGATGCTCGCCAGTTCCTCCTCAGCCGCCACGCTCGCGGGAGCGGGAACCGGCACGGGCGTAGCGCCTGTCGTTGGGGGAGGGGCGGTCACCGCTCCCGACCCGGCGGCTTGAGCCGCCGCCTTCGCGCGCAGCTGCTCGGACGGCAGCGTCATGAGGAGCTCTTCGCGCAGGTCGGGCTCGCGCCTGATCGCCCGGGCGACGTGACCGGCGTGTCGAGCGTCGTGCCCCGGGCGGTACCGCGCACGTGCGCCGGTGGGGCTCTCCCCGCAGCCGCACAGGCAGAGCGGCGCGGGGTTCTCTCCGAGTGACACGGCGGGGCTCCTCGTCGAGGCCGGTGGAAGTGGACCCACGTTGCCGTCAACTACTGCCGTCGAGCCTGCTCGTCGATGCCGCAGAGCCGGTATCCGTGCAGGTCGGGCGGGTGGGCCCCCAGGGGCTCGAACCCTGAACCCGCGGATTAAAAGTCCGCTGCTCTGCCAGTTGAGCTAGAGGCCCTCGCGGTCGCCCGCGGGGGCGAGCCTAGCCGCCCCGCCCACGAGCCGCGCAGGGGTCGCAGCACCCCGGCGATCGGTTGTCGCGCGGCGCCGGCCCAGCCCAGGATGGCCGCGTGACCGCGCTCACCCTGCACCCGGACCGCCTCCTGCCGGCCGACCCCACGACGCGCGGCATCGCGCGCGAGCTGTACGAGCAGGTCCGGGACCTGCCGATCACCTCGCCGCACGGGCACGTGCCGGCGCAGTGGCTGGCCGAGGACGCCGCGTTCGAGGACCCGACCTCGCTGCTGCTGACGCCGGACCACTACGTCACCCGCCTGCTGCACGCGCAGGGAGTCAGCCTGGCCGACCTGGGTGTCGGGGTCGACACCTTCAGCGCACAGCAGAAGCGGAACGCGTTCCGGTTGCTGTGCGCACACTGGAAGGCGTACCGGGGAACGGCCGTCAAGACGTGGCTGGAGGCCCAGCTCGTGGAGGTCTTCGGCATCGACGTCGCCCCCTCCGCCGCCACGGCGGACGAGGTGTACGACGCGATCGCCGAGCGCCTGACCACCCCCGGGTTCCGCCCGCGGGCGCTCTTCCAGCGCTTCGGCATCGACGTGCTGGCCACCACCGACGACCCCTGCGACGACCTGCGACACCACCGCGCGCTGCTGGACGACCCTAACTGGCGCGGGCGCGTGGTGCCCACCTTCCGGCCCGACGCGTACCTCGAGGCGGGCAGGCCGGGCTGGCGCGAGCGCGTCGAGGCGCTGGGCGCCTGCGCCGGCGTGGACACCGGAACCCTCGCCGGCTGGGTCGCCGCCATGGTCGAGCGCCGCGCCTTCTTCCGCGCGCACGGCGCCGTGTCCAGCGACCACGCGCGCGCCGACGCCCGCGCCGAACCGCTGGAGGCGCACGAGGCGGAACGCCTCTACTCCGCCGCCCGCGCGGGGCGGGTCACCCCGGCCGAGGCCGACGCGCTGCGCCGGCACCTGCTGTTCGAGCAGGCCCGCATGGCCGCCGACGACGGCATGGTCATGACGCTGCACCCGGGGGTGTGCCGCGACCACCACACCGCCACCGCGCAGCGCTACGGCACCGACGTCGGCGCCGACATCCCGGTGGCCGTGGAGTTCACCCGCGCCCTGCGGCCCGTGCTCGACGCCTTCGGAACGGCCCCGAACTTCCAGCTGGTGCTCTTCACGATCGACGAGACGGCGTACTCGCGCGAACTGGCGCCGCTGGCCGGGTTCTACCCTTCCGTGTACGTCGGCGCCCCCTGGTGGTTCATCGACGCCCCCGACGCGATCACCCGCTACCGCCGGTCGGTCACCGAGACGGCCGGGTTCGCCCGCACCTCCGGCTTCATCGACGACACGCGCGCGTTCCTGTCCATCCCCGCCCGGCACGACACCAACCGCCGGGTCGAGTGCGGCTACCTCGCCGACCTCGTCGCCCAGCACCGCCTCACCCCGGACGAGGCCGCGGAGACGGCCGTGGACCTCGTCGTCGCCCGGCCCCGGGAGGCATTCAGACTGTGAGCGGCCCGCTACGGGCAGCTCGCGCCGACGTGCCGCGCCGACGGCCGTGGGGTAGGGATTCGGGGTGAGCACACAGGCGGGGACCACCCCGGAGGTCCAGACCACGGGCCTCAGACGCGCGATCAGCGGCAAGCTGCTGTTCCTCTTCATCCTCGGCGACGTCCTCGGCGCCGGCATCTACGCCCTCGTCGGCGTGCTGGCCGGTGAGGTCGGCGGCGCCCTCTGGGTGCCGTTCGTCGTGGCCCTCGTGCTGGCGACGCTGACCGCCACCTCCTACGCGGAGCTGGTCACCAAGTACCCCAAGGCCGGGGGAGCGGCGGTCTTCGCGCAGCGCGCCTTCCAGCGGCCGGTCGTCTCGTTCCTCGTCGGCTTCTCCATGCTCGCTGCGGGTGTCACCAGCGTCGCCGGGCTGGCGCTCGCGTTCTCCGGCGACTACCTCGGTGCGCTCGTGGACGTGCCGGCCCTGCCGGCCGCCCTGGTCTTCCTGACCCTGGTGGCGCTGCTGAACATGCGCGGCATCAAGGACTCGCTGCGCGCCAACGTCGCCATGACGGTGATCGAGGTCGGCGGCCTGCTGCTCATCGTGGCGCTCGCCGCGGTGGTGCTGGGCCGCGGTGACGGCGACCCCGGCCGCACCCTGGAGTTCGCGCCCGGCCAGTCCGCCGTCACCGGGATCCTCGCCGCTTCCGTGCTGGCCTTCTACTCCTTCGTCGGTTTCGAGACCTCCGCGAACGTCGCCGAGGAGGCCGTGGACCCCTCGCGCACCTACCCGCGCGCCCTGTTCGGCGGCCTGGCCGTCGCCGGGGTCGTGTACGTGCTCGTCGGCCTGGCGGTCTCCACCGCGGTGGCGCCGGAGCAGATCGCCTCGTCCTCGGGGCCCCTGCTGGAGGTCGTGCGCGTCGCCGACGTCGGCCTGCCGGGCTGGCTGTACTCGCTGATCGCGCTCATCGCCGTCGCCAACGGCGCCCTGCTGACCGCCATCATGTGCAGCCGCCTCACCTACGGCATGGCCGTCGAGGGCCTGCTGCCGCGCGTGCTGGGCCGCGTCCTGCCGAACCGCCGCACCCCGTGGGTGGCGATCGTCGTGACCACCCTGGTGTCCATGGCGCTGGTGGCCACCGGCGACCTCGCCGACCTCGCCGCCACCGTCGTGCTGCTGCTGCTGTTCGTGTTCATCGCCACCAACGTGGCCGTGCTCGTGCTGCGCCGCGACGACGTCGCCCACCGGCACTACCGCGCCCCCACCGTCCTGCCGGTCCTCGGCGTGCTCGCCTGCGTGGCGCTGCTCACCCAGCAGGAGGCAGGGGTGTGGCTGCGGGCCGCGATCCTGCTCGCCGTCGGTGCGGTGCTGTACGCGGTGACCCGCCGCGCCGTGCCCGCCGAGCAGCGGGCGCGTTCCGGCCGCTGAGCACCCCGCGACGGCGAACGGCCCCGCACCCCCGGCAGAGGGGGTGC
>NZ_JBJLSE010000121.1:0-10653 GCF_050871845.1 Kineococcus arenarius subsp. arenarius | reverse complement strand
CGGTGATCTTGCACGCGTGAACCCTCAACCGTGCAAGATCACCGCAGGGGAGGGGTGGGGTGCCGCCGACGCCCTAGCCTTCGTCCGCCCCCGGCGCGCGCCGGGGGCGAGCGGCGAGCGGAGGAGGCGGCGTGGCGGGCATCGGCTGGCGGGTGCACGGCGACGGGCGGGAGGTGCGGCCCGGGGCGGTCGTGGAACCGGGGGAGCGGCTCAGCTGGCCGCGCACGGTGGGCATCGGCCTGCAGCACGTCGTGGCGATGTTCGGCGCGACGATCCTGGTTCCGGCCATCACCGGGTTCCCCGCCGCGACGACGCTCTTCTTCTCCGCCGTCGGCACCGCGCTGTTCCTGCTGATCACCGGCAACCGGCTGCCCAGCTACCTGGGGTCGTCGTTCGCGTTCATCGCCCCCATCGGCGCGGCCGTCGCCACCGGCGGGCAGGCGGTCGCCGCGGGCGGGATCCTGCTCACCGGGGTGCTGCTGGCGCTCGTCGGCGCCGTCGTGCACCTGGCGGGCACGCGGTGGATCGACGCGCTGATGCCCCCGGTCGTCACCGGCACGATCGTGGCGCTCATCGGGCTGAACCTGGCCCCCACCGCGTGGGGGACGTGCCAGGCGGACGGCTCCTGCTCGGGGTTCCGCGCCGCGCCCGTGACCGCCCTGGTCACCCTGGGGGCGATCGTGCTGGCGACCGTGCTGTTCCGCGGGATGCTCGGGCGCCTGGCGATCCTCGTCGGCGTCGTCGTCGGGTACGCGTGCGCGGTGCTGCGCGGGGAGGTCGCCTTCGACGCGGTGCGGCAGGCGGCGTGGTTCGGGCTGCCGGAGTTCACCGCGCCGTCCTTCGACGCGAGCGTCCTGGGGCTGTTCCTGCCGGTGGTGTTCGTCCTGGTCGCCGAGAACGTCGGCCACGTGAAGTCGGTGGCGGCCATGACGGGCCAGGACGTGGACCCGCTCACCGGCCGGGCGCTGCTCGCCGACGGCCTGGCCACCACCCTCGCCGGTGCCGGGGGCGGGTCGGGCACCACCACCTACGCGGAGAACATCGGCGTCATGGCGGCCACGAAGGTGTACTCCACGGCCGCCTACTGGGTCGCCGCCGCCGCCGCGCTGGTGCTGAGCTTCTCGCCCAAGTTCGGCGCGCTCGTCGGCTCGGTGCCCGCCGGCGTCCTGGGCGGGGCCGCGACGCTGCTCTACGGGATGATCGGCGTCCTCGGCGCCCGCATCTGGGTGCAGAACCGGGTCGACTTCTCGAACCCGGTGAACCTCACCACCGCGGCGATCGCCCTCGTCGTGGGCATCGCGAACTACAGCTGGGTGCCGCGCGAGGGCCTGGCGTTCGAGGGCATCGCCCTGGGCACGGCCGCCGCGATCGGCGTCTTCCACCTCATGCGGGTCCTGGCCCGGTGGCGGGGCACCTCGCAGGAGGCCGCGACCCCGGCCTCGGTGCCGGGGGGCAGCGAGCTCGAGGACCGCTGACACCCCCGGCGCGCGCGGCTCAGTCGGGCAGCGGGCCGTCCTCGGCGCTGCGCTCCGGGCTGATGTTGCTGCCCTGGTCCTCGCCCTGCGGGCCGGTGCCCGGGGCGGTGGGCGGGGCGCCGGTGCCGGGGTCGGCGGCGGCGATCTCGACCTCGCCGGCGTCCTTCTCGTGCGGGGTGAAGGGTTCCATCATCGACACGGTCGTCTCCTCCTGAGGTCGGCTGACGTCGGCAACGCCCCCAGCCGACCACGTGCGCCCCCGGTCCGCGACCGGGGGCGCACGTGGTTCAGGACCCGTTCACGAACCGGTGGTTCACGAGACGATCGCGTACAGGATCCAGACCAGCGCGAACGCCATGATCCCGACCGCGGTGGCGATGACGCTCCACGTGCGCAGGGTCGTGGCGGTGTCCAGGCCGAGGAAGCGGCCCACCAGCCAGAACCCGGAGTCGTTGACGTGCGAGAAGGAGATCGCCCCGGCGGCGACGGCCACCGTGATGCAGGCCAGCTGCAGCGCCGACAGGGTCGGGTCGGCCGTCACGGCGGGTGCCAGCAGGCCCGCGGCGGTGGTGCCGGCCACCGTCGCCGAGCCCTGTGCGATCCGCAGGGCGACGGCGATGATGAACCCGGCGAGGATGAGCGGCAGCCCGGCGGCGTTGAGGCCGTCGGCGAGCGCGCCGCCGATGCCGGTCACGGTGAGCACGCGGCCGAACATGCCGCCGGCACCGGTGATGAGGATGATCGAGCACACGGGCGCCAGGGCGTCGTCGACGAGGTCCTCCAGGCGGGAACCGACCTTGCCGCGGTTGGGGCGCACGACCAGCAGCAGCAGCGCCAGGACGCTGGTGATGAGCAGCGCCACCGGGGTGGCGCCGATGAGCTGCAGGACCACCACGAGCGCGTTGTCCTCGGCGACGCCGTAGTTGGTGACGGCCGTGTTCGCGGCGGTGCCGCCGAAGATGAGGACCAGGGGCAGCAGCAGCACCAGCAGGATGACGCCGAAGCGCGGGCGCGGCTGGTCGGTCGACGGGGTGCCCAGCAGTTGCGGCACGGGCAGGAACGGGCTGCGCCGGGCCAGGACGAGCGCGAGGCGGTAGCCGGCGACGTACCAGGTGGGCAGGCCCACCAGCAGCGCGACCACCAGGGTCAGGCCGACGTCGGCGCCGAGGATGCCGGAGGCCGCGACGGGACCGGGGTGCGGCGGGACGATCGCGTGCATCATCAGGAACGCGCCCGCGGCCGGCAGCGCGTAGAGCATCAGCGAGCCGCCCAGGCGCCGCGCCACCGTGTAGATGATCGGCAGCATGACGACGAACGCGGCGTCCAGGAAGATCGGGAAGCCGTACAGCAGCGAGGCCACCGACAGGGCCAGTGGAGCCCGCTTCTCGCCGAAGCGGTCCACGAGGGTGTCGGCGAGGACCTGCGCACCCCCGGAGGTCTCGACGATGCGGCCGAGCACGGCGCCGAAACCCACGAGGAGGGCGACGGTGGCCAGCGTGTTGCCGAACCCGCCGGTGAGCACGCCGACGAGCTCGCCGGTGGGGATGCCGGCGACGAGCGCGGTGAGCAGGCTGACGATGACGAGCGAGTAGAACGCGTGCAGCCGCACCTTGATGATGAGCACGAGCAGCACCGCGATCGCCAGGACGGCGGTGATGAGCAGGAACGCGGTGGACCGCGGTGAGGTGATCTCGGCGGCCTGCGCGGCGAACGCCGCGGGCAGGTACGTGGACATGCGGGCGAGCCCTTCGTCGGTGACGGACGCCCCGCACCCTACCTGTGATTTTCTATACAACCGCTTCCCGTGGACGCACGACGGCCCGCCACCCGGGGGTGGCGGGCCGTCGGCGCCGGTGCGGTCAGGCGGTCAGCTCGGCCGCCACGAGTTCCGCGATCTGCGCGGTGTTCAGCGCCGCGCCCTTGCGCAGGTTGTCGCCGCACACGAACAGGTCGAGCGTGTTCGGGAAGTCCAGCGCCTGGCGGATGCGGCCGACCACCGTCGGGTCCCCGCCCACCGTCGTGGCCGGGGTCGGGAACACGCCGTTCGCCAGGTCGTCGCGCACCTCCACGCTGGGCGCCGCCTCCAGCGCCGCGGTCGCCTCCTCGACGGAGACGTCCTGCGCGAAGGTGGCGTGCACCGCCAGGGAGTGCGTCGTCAGCACCGGCACCCGCACGCAGGTGGCCGACACCTTCAGGTCCGGGATGCCGAGGATCTTGCGGGACTCGTTGCGGACCTTCAGCTCCTCGCTGGTCCAGCCGTCCTCCTTCAGCGACCCCGCGACCGGGATGACGTTCAGGACGAGGTTCTCCTGGAACGGCGAGTCCGCACCGAGCTTCGCCTCCACGGCGGCGGCGGTGTCACCGGCGCGCTGGCCCAGCGTGCGCTGGCCGGCCACGACCTCGAGCTCGTCGTAGAGCCGGTCCACGCCGGGCTGCCCGGCGCCGGAGGCGGCCTGGTAGCTGGCCACGACCAGCTCGGTGAGCTGCCACTTCTCGTGCAGCGCGCCGAGGGCGTCCATCATCGTCAGGGTCGTGCAGTTCGGGTTGGCGATGATGCCGCGGGGGCGGTTGCGGGCGGCGGCGCCGTTGACCTCCGGGACCACCAGCGGCACGTCCGGGTCCATCCGGAACGCCCCGGAGTTGTCCACGGCCACCGCGCCGCGCTGCGCGGCGACCGGCGCCCACTGCGCGGACACCTCGTCGGGGACGTCGAACATGGCGACGTCGACGCCGTCGAAGACCTCCGGCGTCAGCTCGCGCACCACGACGTCCTCACCGCGCACGCGCAGCACCTTGCCCGCCGAGCGGGCCGACGCCACCAGGCGGATCTCGCCCCACACGTCGGGGCGCTCGGACAGGATCCCGAGCATCACGGAGCCGACGGCGCCGGTGGCGCCGACGACGGCGAGGGTGGGCTTGCGGCTCATCGTCCGGTACCTCCGTAGACCACGGCTTCTGCTTCGGCGTCCAGGCCGAACGCGGTGTGCACGGCGCGCACCGCGTCGTCGAGCTGCTCGGCGCGGGTGACCACCGAGATGCGGATCTCCGAGGTGGAGATCATCTCCATGTTGATGCCCTGCGTGCCCAGCGCGTCGAAGAACGTCGCGGACACGCCCGGGTGTGAGCGCATCCCCACCCCGATCAGCGAGACCTTGCCGATCTGGTCGTCGAACTCCAGGCGCTCGAAACCGACAGTCGACTTCACCTTGTCCAGGGCCGTCGCCGCCGTCTGGCCCTCCGACTTCGGCAGGGTGAAGGAGATGTCGGTGAGGTTGGAGGCGCCGACGGAGTTGTTCTGGACGATCATGTCGATGTTGATCTCCGCCTCGGCGACCGCCTTGAAGATGGCGGCGGCCGTGCCGGGGGTGTTCGGCACCCCCACCACGGTGATCTTCGCCTCGCTGCGGTCGTGCGCGACGCCGGAGATGATCGGCTGTTCCACGGTTTCCTCCACGGCGTGGGAGCTGAGGCCGGCGGGGACGGGGGAGTCCGTCACCCAGGTGCCCTCGTGCGCGCTGAAGGAGCTGCGCACGTGGATGGGCAGGTCGTAGTTCCGCGCGTACTCCACGCAGCGCAGCATGAGGATCTTCGCCCCCGACGCCGCCATCTCCAGCATGTCCTCGCTGGCGATGCGGTTGATCTTGCGGGCGGTGGGCACGATCCGCGGGTCGGCGGTGAACACGCCGTCCACGTCGGTGTAGATCTCGCAGACGTCGGCCCCCAGCGCCGCCGCCAGCGCGACGGCCGTGGTGTCCGAGCCGCCGCGGCCCAGCGTGGTGATGTCCTTGGTGTCCTGGCTGACGCCCTGGAAGCCGGCGACGATGGCGATGGCGCCCTCGTCCAGCGCGCTGCGGATGCGCCCGGGCGTGACGTCGATGATGCGGGCCCGCCCGTGCGAGGAGTCGGTGATGACCCCCGCCTGCGACCCGGTGAACGAGCGCGCCTCCAGGCCCAGGTTGCTGATCGCCATCGCCAGCACCGCCATCGAGATGCGCTCGCCGGAGGTGAGCAGCATGTCCAGCTCGCGGGCCGGCGGCATCGGGGTCACCTGCTCGGCCAGGTCGATCAGCTCGTCGGTGGTGTCGCCCATCGCGGAGACCACCACGACGACCTCGTGGCCGGCGCGCTTGGTCGCCGCGATCCGCTTGGCGACGCGCTTGACCCCGTCCGCGTCAGCGACCGAGGAACCGCCGTACTTCTGCACCACGAGAGCCACGACGGGCGATTCTACGGAAGCGGTGCGGGTGCTCCCGCCCGTGCTCACGCCCGGGCGTGCGGGCAGGGCAGTCCGGGTGCGCCCGGCCGTGCGGACTGGGCGTTCTGACCACCCTCAGGGGTGCAGGGCGTCGAACTCCGCGTCGGAGGCGGTCTCGGCGTCCACGTCCAGGCGCAGGTGCCCCAGCAGGGACTGCAGCACCCGCAGCGCGGCGCTGGAGCGCACCCCCCACGAGGACAGGTACGAGAACTGCCACCACCACAGCGCCTCGGTGACCTCGCCGCGTTCGAAGTGCCGCACGCCGTGCACGAGGTCCGCCGCCACGGAGGCCAGGTCGTCCGACAGGGCCCCGCGCACCAGGTGCGCGTCGGTCAGCGGGTCCGCCACGTCGGCGTAGTCGTCCACGCCCTCCAGGACGTTGGCCAGGCCGGCGCGCACCGGGTCCACGTCCGGGTCCGGTCCCGCGTCCGGCTCGAAGCGGCGCGCCGGGACGACGTCGGCCACCGCGCCCAGCCGGGCGCCGGTCACCTGGAGCTGGCTGAGGGCCAGCAGCAGCACCGACAGGGCGGTCGAGCCCAGCTGCCCGCTGGCCACCTCGGTGACGGCGTCGAGGTAGTCGCGCGCCTCGAGGGCGGTCGTGGCGGCCAGCTGCGCCAGCTCCACGGCCTCGGCGGCCTCGGCGGCCTCCGCGCCGGTCGTCTCGATCGCCTCGTCAGCCATCCAGGGACCTCCGTCCGGCGAACGCCCGCCCCAGCGTCACCTCGTCCGCGTACTCCAGGTCGCCGCCCACGGGCAGCCCCGAGGCCAGCCGCGTGACCTTCAGGCCCATCGGCCGCAGCAGCCGGGCCAGGTAGGTGGCGGTGGCCTCGCCCTCGAGGTTCGGGTCGGTCGCGATGATCGTCTCGGTGACCTCCCCGGAGCTCAGGCGCGCCAGCAGCTCGCGCATCCGCAGGTCGTCCGGGCCCACGCCCTCCATCGGGCTGATCGCCCCGCCCAGCACGTGGTAGCGGCCCCGGAACTCGCGGGTGCGCTCGATGGCGACGACGTCCTTGGACTCCTCCACCACGCAGATGACGCTCGGGTCGCGGCGGGGGTCGCGGCACACCCGGCACAGCTGCTCCTGGGCGACGTTGCCGCACACCTCGCAGAACCGGACCCTGCTCTTGACCTCGGTGAGGACCTCGGCGAGGCGGCGCACATCGGCGGCGTCGGCGGACAGCAGGTGGAACGCGATGCGCTGCGCGCTCTTGGGGCCGACGCCGGGCAGCCGTCCGAGCTCGTCGATCAGGTCCTGGACGACTCCTTCGTACACGCGGCGAGCCTACGTGCCGGCACCGACACCCGGCGCCGCCCCGCCGACGGGCGCCGGCCGCCGCTCAGCGCCCGTCGTCGGTGGAGATGACCTTCCCGCCCAGCAGCTGCTCCACGACCGCCGCGCCCACGAGCTGGGAGTCCTCGGCGTCCTCGTCGTCGCGGCTGGGCACGTCCTCCTCGGGCGCCGGGGGGGCGGCGGCCGGGGCCGGCCACGGGGCCTGCTGCTGCGGCGCGGGGCGCTGGGGCCGGCGCGGGGCGGACAGGTGCTCCTCCCCGGGGTCGTCGATGGGCGCCTCCGGGGGCGGCACGTCGTCGTCGGGACCGGCCAGGCCGGTGCTCGCCGGCGCCGGGGCGGGCGGCTGCGGCGGCCGCGCGGGGGTGGGCGCCGGTGCGGGTGCGCCCCGGCCGCCGGGGCCCTCCGCGGCACCACCCGCGGGACGGGCCCGCCTCGGTGCCCCGCGACCGCCGCGCGGTGCCGCGCCCTCGGCCCCGGCGGCCTGGACGGCGGCCTCGATGCCGGTGACCTCCAACAGCGCCTCGGCGACGAACCCCGCGTGGTTGCCGCGACCGAACGTGGACGCCAGGCCCGGGGTCTTGAACTGCAGGGTCAGCACCCCGCCGCGGCAGTCCTGGACGGTGGCGTTCTCCGCCACGAGCGACCACGTCGTGCGCTTCAGCCGGAACAGCGCGCCGAGCACGTCCGTCCACAGGCGCCGGACCGCCTCGGCCTCCGAGGCGCCGCCGGGCGCGGGGGGTGCCGCGGCCTCCGCAGCCGCACCTTGCGCGGGCGCCGTCGGGGCGGGCGCAGCGCCGGCCCCCGGGCCGGGGGAGGGCGCCGCGGGCGCGCCCGAACCGGGCGTGCGGGCGGTCGGCCAGCCGTCGTCCGCAGCGGGTGCCGGGGCCTGCTGGGCGGGCGCCGGCTGCGCGGGCTGCGCGGTCCGGGCGGGCGTCGGCGGGTCCATCGGCGCGGGCGCGGGCGCGGGCGCGGGAGCCGGTGCGGCGGGTGCGGGGGCGGGTTCGCGCACCGCTGCGGGGGCCTGGGCCGCGGGCACCGGCAGCCCCGCCGCCAGGCGGCGCTCCAGCCGTTCCAGCCGCGGCCCCAGGCCGCCGTCGGCGTCCGCGCCCGGCAGCAGCAGCCGCGCGCACAGCAGCTCCAGCTGCAGGCGCGGGGAGGTCGCCCCCGTCATCTGCTCCAGGCCGGCGGCCACGACGTCGGCCGCCCGGGACAGCTCGGCGCGCCCGAGGTGGGCGGCCTGCGCCCGAAGCCGCTCCAGGGCGTCCTCCGGCACCGCCAGCGCGTCGGCGGCGCCCTCGCCCACGGCGGCCACGACCACGAGGTCGCGCAGCCGCTGCAGCAGGTCGTCGGCGAAGCGGCGCGGCTCCTGCCCGGACTCCACCACCCGCTCGACCGCCCGGAACACCGTGGCCCCGTCCCCGGCCGCGATCGCCTCCACCACGTCGTCCAGCAGCGAGGCGTGCGTGTAGCCCAGCAGCGAGACCGCCACGTCGTAGGTGACGCCCGCGTCGCCGGCGCCGGCGATGAGCTGGTCCAGCACCGACAGGGAGTCGCGCACCGACCCGCCGCCGGCCCGGACCACCAGCGGCAGCACGCCCTTGCCGATGCCCACCCCCTCGCGCTCGGCCAGCTCGCCGAGGTAGGTGGTCAGCCGGGCCGGCGGCACGAGGCGGAACGGGTAGTGGTGGGTGCGCGAGCGGATCGTCGTGAGGACCTTGTCCGGCTCGGTCGTGGCGAAGACGAACTTCACGTGCGGCGGCGGCTCCTCGACCGTCTTCAGCAGGGCGTTGAAGCCCTGCTGGGTGACCATGTGGGCCTCGTCGAGGATGTAGACCTTGAAGCGGTCGCGCGCCGGGGCGAACGTGACCCGCTCGCGCAGGTCGCGGGCGTCGTCGACGCCGCCGTGGCTGGCCGCGTCGATCTCGACGACGTCCACGCTGCCGGGGCCGCCGTTGGCCAGGTCCCGGCAGGAGTCGCACGTGCCGCAGGGGGTCGGTGTCGGCCCGGCCGCGCAGTTCAGGCAGCGGGCCAGGATGCGCGCGCTGGTCGTCTTGCCGCAGCCGCGCGGTCCGGAGAAGAGGTACGCGTGCGTGACGCGGCCCTTGGCGATCGCCTGGGACAGCGGCACCGTGACGTGCTCCTGGCCGATGACCTCCGCGAAGCTCTCGGGCCGGTAGCGGCGGTACAGGGCGCTCGTCACGACCCCGAGGCTAACCCGCCCCGCCGACACCCCGGCCGGGACGTGAGGGACCCCCCGCGCACCCGCCAGAGCCCGCCTACCCTTGCTGCCTTCCGGCCCTGGGGGGGTTCAGCTGGATGACGCCACGCGAGGGGTCTGCGACCACTGTACGGGGCGCCGCCGCGTGCGGTCCAACCGCCCGCCGTCCCGCCCGCCGCGCCCCCCGGGGTCGAGGGCACCGGCCGGGGCGCGCTACGCTGGGGGCACTGGAGGATTCGCCTAGTGGCCTATGGCGCACGCTTGGAAAGCGTGTTGGGTTAACGCCCTCGCGGGTTCAAATCCCGCATCCTCCGCAGGCCGAGGGGCCCGCACCCGAGAACCGGGTGCGGGCCCCTCGTCGTCCCCGGCCTCGCGCGTCCTGCCCCCGGGCGAGCACAGCGCCGCCTAGACTCACTCACCGTGATCTTCCAGGCGGTCGGTGAGGAACGCCCCTACCCGGTGCACGGGTACGAGACGACCAGCCAGTGGTCCACCGTGCCCCCGCGGCAGGTGCGCCTGGACGAGCTGACCACCACCCGGCGCACCCTCGACCTGGACGCCCTGCTCGCGGAGGACTCGACGTTCTACGGCGACCTGTTCGCCCACGTCGTGGCCTGGCGCGGCCGCCTGTACCTCGAGGACGGCCTGCACCGCGCGGTGCGCGCCGCGCTGCACCAGCGCCAGGTGCTGCACGCGCGCGTGCTCACGCTCTCGGAATGACAGGAGGACCCCGTGGACGAGCAGCGCGACGGCGCCCGGTCCCAGGACCAGCCCGACGACGGCGTCCTGCCCGGCGCCGCGGCGGAGGAGGACCTCGACGAGGTCTCCTACGAGCGGCTGCACCGCCGCCGCCTGCGCCGCCGGCGGCGGCAGCGGATCGTCTTCGCGGTCGTGGTGGTGCTCGTCCTGGCCGTCGGCGGCGGCGCGGCCCTGGTGTGGACCGGGCGCTGGCAGCCGGGCGCGGACCCGGTCGCCGCCTCGCCGAGCCCGACGTGCGTCCCGCCGGCCGAGCAGCCCCTGCCGGCCCCCGGCGAGGTGTCCGTGGAGGTCCTCAACGGCACCGACCGCACCGGCCTGGCCGCCGGGGTCGCCGACGAGCTGCGCGGGCGGGGCTTCGCCGTCCCCGACATCGGCAACGCCCCCGTGGCCGCCGGGCCCGTCACCGCGGTGGTGCGGTACGCGCCCGAGCTGCTGGCGCAGGCGCGCGCGGTCGGCGCCCGCTTCCCCGAGGCCCAGCTCGTCGAGGACCCCGTGGCCACCACCGTGGAACTCACCCTCGGCGACGCCCACCAGCAGCTGCTCCCCGAGGACGCCCTGGCACCCCCCGCCCCGCCGGAGGGCGCTGCCGCCCCGGCCTGCTGAACGGACGCGCCCGCCCCGGCACGGCGAAGGCCCCCGGTTCCGCGGAACCGGG
>NZ_JBJLSE010000120.1:0-10820 GCF_050871845.1 Kineococcus arenarius subsp. arenarius | reverse complement strand
CCGCTGGCACCAGCCGATCCGGTCATCAGCAGCGGCCGCGCCCTCGACAATCTCACCGCCCGCACGGCATAGTCCCAACCGCAGCGCTTCACGCGACCGCAGTTACACCACTCCACGGGACGTCATCCGCCTTCCACGGCACCGTCAGGACCTGCTGTCTGCCGGCTCTGCTCGTGCGCATCACCTGCGGCAGGCGGAGCAGCAGTGGCGCGTTGGAAGCGGACGTTGGCCTCGATCTGCGCGCGCAGACCGTTGTGGGTGAAGTTGCCGGAGCCGAGGGTGACGGCATCGTCGGCGGCATAGATCTTCGCGTGCAACGCGGTCGATCCGGCCACGAAGCGCACCTGGAGGCGTCCGTCCTGCAGTGCTTGCTGCGCCTGGATGATCTTGGCAGACAGGTGCAGGGAGATGCCGTGCCGCTCCAGCCAGTAGCTGCTCACCTCCTGGGCGAACTGCGCCTGCGGCGAGCCGAGGCTGCGGCGCTGACCGGCGAAGGGCTCGCTGCCCAGCAACAGGCGCACCTGATCCCGGCCCCGGTCGCCCTTTTCGCCGACGGCACCGGCACCGGCGCCATGGCCTCCTCCATCCTCCTGCTGACGGGCGGTACTGCGCTGCTCCCGGTGGGCGATGAGGTCGATGACCTCGGCGATGCTGGCGAAGCCCGTCACGATCAGCGCGTCATCGGTGCCCTCCAGGTCCGCGGACACCACTGCCGCCACCTTGCTGCCGGCGTGGTTGACGGGAAAGCGCGTGGCCTCGGGCCAGTCCTGACTGGCCAGGCGCTGGAAGACGAAGCCCGTACCGGCCTGGCCACCGAGGCGGAACAGGTCGTCATCAGGCTCGATCCGCGGCTTCTTGCGGGGCATTCCATCCTCATCTCGCCTACCAGCACGCCTCATCACACCGCGCGGTATGCCACACCGGCACCGTGCGGCTGCACCTAGCGATCATGCATCACGGCAACGACACGCGTTCGCCACTGCAGCGAGCGGCCCAACAGGCGCATCAACCACCCCGACGAGGGCCCTGGCGAGGAGAAGGACACCGGTGGCGGGCGCTGCGCCCGATCGCGGACGTGCCGAGGAGGTGACCGGCGACCGGGCTATGACCTTGTGGCCGACCGATTGCAGGGAGGCGTCGCCGTGGAGTGCTGTCGATGCCGTCGCTCGGACTCCATGCCGCGTCCCCGGCCGGGGCCGCTCACAGCGGACCCGGACCGGTCAAGTCCCTGGGAGCGGTGAGCGACGTCTGCCAGTACTCGTGCCTCACCTGCGCGATCGCTACACCTGCACGATCGGTACCCCAGCGTCTTCTGGAGGTACTTGACACGTGTGAGGCGCGCGCTTCACGCTACCTGACACGTGTGAGCTTGGCTGCGCTGTTGCAAAGGAGCACTCAATGGCAGACCTCACCCGCCGCTCACTGCTAGGGCTGGCCGGCCTCGGCACGCTCGGCACGGCAGCGGCCTGGCCACGCCTGAGCGCGGCCGACATCCCCGGCCGTGAGGACGGCGCCTTGCAGGTGGCGATCTTGGGCACCGCGCAGGACGCGGCCGCCCGTCAAGAGCTGGTGGATGCCTTCACCGCCGCCCACCCGGACATCCCGGTGCGCATCCAGGCCGTTCAGGGCCAGGACTGGACGCAGTTCTTCACCAAGATCCTCACCATGGTGGCCGCCGGCTCCCCGCCGGACCTGTGCATGGTCGCCACCGAAGGCGCCCAGCTGTTCGCCGACCGCCTGGCGCACCCCCTGGACGAGTTCGTCACCCGCGACGCCCGACAGGTCCAGGACTTCTTCAGTGACGTACACCCGGCGCTGATCGAGGCGTTCATGTACGAGGGCAGCTTGTTCATGCTGCCGGTGGACTTCAACGCCGCGAACATCTACTACAACACCACCGCGATGCGCCGGGCTGGTCTGGAGCGCCCGGCCGACGACTGGAGCGCCGACGACTTCCTGGACGTGTGCCGCCGGATGCGCCAGGCCGCCGCGGGCAGCTTCCGCCCCTACTTCTGGACCAACCGCCTGTGGGGCGGGGTGGTGCCGTGGTTGTACGCCAACGGCACCAGCATCCTCACCGAGTCCAAGGCCTCGGGTGGAGACTGGATGTGGTCACGCTTCTACGGCTCGGATCCCGCCGCGGCAGGGCGTGGCGGCGGGTACCGGTGGCTGGAAGCCAACGCCGAGGCCCCCGAGGTCCTGGACACCTTCGAGTACCTGCGGGCCTTGACCGCCGAAGGCCTGGGCTCCAGCCCCGCCCAGGGCGGCGGCAACGAACTGGTGGCCCGCTTCGCCGAGGGCGTCATCGGCATGACCCCGGCCGGAGGCTTCTGGGTCGACGGCCTGGCCGAGGGAGGGATGGGGCCGGACGACTACGACGTCACCTACTTCCCGCGCGCGCGCACGCAGCGCCACCAGTTCGGTTCGGCCGGCTACGCCATGATGAAGACCTCCCAGCGCAAGGACGAAGCGTGGGAGTGGATCAAGTTCTGCGCCTCCCGCGAAGGCATGCGCCTGTCCTTCCCCAGCCCCAACACCACCCCGGTGCGCCGCTCGATGGTCAACGAAGCCTTCTACGCCGGGGTGGGCCCGCGGCACTGGCAGGTCTTCTACGACACTCTCGACCGCTTCCCCACCACCGGTCCGATCCCGGCCCCGCCCCAACAGGCCGCCGTGGAGGCCGCACTGATCAAGAACGTGCTCGGCGCGGTCACCGCCCCCGAAGGCGGTGTGCCCGCAGCCCTGGCCACCATGCAGCGCGATCTGCAACTCGCCCTCGGGAGGAACTGATGACCGCCGTCCTGCCCCCGGCAGCCTCCACTGCCCAAGTCGGCGCCGCGCGCGGTGCCTCGCTGAACGATCGGCGCGACCGGCGCGCCTCACGCGTGTTGGCCTGGCTCTTCATCGCCCCCACCGTGGCCGGCCTGGCCCTGTTCACCCTGCTGCCCATCGTGGCCTCGCTGCTGCTGGCGTTCTTCCGCTGGGACATCATCTCCGCCCCCACCTTCGTCGGGCTGGACAACTTCGCCGACATCGGCACCGACCCCACGGTGCGCATCGCCTTCTTGAACACCTTGGCCTTCGTCGTCGTGGCCGTCGCCCTGCAGTTGGCGCTGGCCCTGGGCCTTGCGGTGCTGGTGCAGTCCAAGATGCCGTACTGGCTTCGCGCCTTCTTCCGCTCGGCGCTGTTCTTCCCGCTCATCCTCTCCGCCGCCTCGGTTTCCCTGGTCATGGCGTACCTGTTCAACGAGGACTTCGGGTTGGTCAACCGCGTCCTGGGCGCCGTCGGTTTCGGTTCGGTACCGTGGTTGACCTCGCCGTTCGGCGCAGCGGTGGTCGTGGTGCTCGTGTACGTGTGGCAGAACTTCGGCTTCTCGTTCCTGCTCTTCGTCGGTGGGCTGGCCTCCATCCCGCAAGACGTGTATGAGGCGGCTTCGCTGGACGGGGTCGGCGGCTGGTCGCGTTTTCGGCACATCACCCTGCCCCTAGTCAGTCCCACGATGCTGGTGGCCTCGGTGATGGCGGTGATCGGCGCACTGCAGATCTTCGACCAGCCCTACGTCCTCACCCGTGGCGGGCCCGGGGACGCCACCCGAACCGCCGTCATGGTCATCTTCGAATCCGCGTTCCAGCAGTTGCAGTTCGGGCGCGCCTCAGCCATCGGCGTGGTGCTCACCCTGCTGATCCTGGGCGTGACCGCCCTGCAGTTCCGCCTCAGCCGCCGCTTCGTCTTCTACCAGTGAGGCCCGCCATGAGCACTCCGACCCTGCCCGCCACCCCCCGCCCGGCGCGCATGAGCGGCGCACCGGCACCCACGCGCAGGCACTCGCCCATCAGCGGCAGCACCGCCGGGCGCATCACGGTCCTGGCCGTGGCGACCTTCCTCACCCTCGGCCCGGTGCTCTGGACCGTGTGGGTCTCGCTGAGCCCGCAGGCCAGCACCGGTGGGGGAACGCAGGTCGGCTTCGCCGCCTACCGCGACGTCGCCACCCAGGTCCGTCTGGGACTTCTGGTCCTCAACAGCGTCCTGGTCACCGCGCTGTGCGCCATCGGTCAGATGCTCACCGCCGCCTTGGCCGGGTACGCCTTTGCCCGCATCGACTTCCGCGGCTCCAAGGCCCTGTTCTGGATCGTGCTGGCCACGATGATGGTGCCCATGCAGGTCACCATCGTGCCGGTGTTCATGCTCATCCGCGGGATGGGCTTGTCCGACACCCTGCTGGCGCTGATCCTGCCTGCCGTACCCACCGCGTTCGGCACCTTCCTCATGCGCCAGTACTTCTTGGGCCTGCCCAGCGAGCTGGGCGAAGCCGCCGCCATCGACGGCGCCGGACCGTGGCGCACCTTCGCCTCCGTCTACGCCCCGCTGGCCGCCCCCGGCCTGGCGATCGTGGGGATCTTGGCCTTCAACTACCACTGGAATGAGTTCTTCCGACCCCTCATCCTCACCATCAGCGAAGAGAACTTCACCCTGCCCCTGGGGCTCGTCACCCTGCAGGGCAACCTCGGCACCGGCAGCGTCTCCACCGTCCTGGCCGGCGTCGTCATCTCCATGATCCCCGCCCTCCTCGTCTTCGTGTTCGGGCAACGCCCCCTGCGCGAGGGCCTGACTGCAGGAGCCAGCAAGTGACCACCACCTCCGGTCTCACCGCCACAGACCCCGCCACCTTCGACAGCGCAGCACCGGGTGCACCAGTCGAGCACGCTGACCCCACCTTTCCGAGCCTGCACGTGCGCCCGCCGCGCGGCTGGGTCAACGACCCCAACGGTGTCGCCCTCATCGACGGCACCTACCACGTCTTCTTCCAGCACAACCCCGACGACCCACTGCACGACGCGATCCGCTGGGGCCACGCCAGCTCGCACGACCTGCTGCACTGGAGCGAGGAACCCATCGCCCTCGCACCGCGCCCCGGCGAGCTGGACTCACACGGGTGCTGGACGGGCACCGTCATCGACGACGGCGGGGTGCCCACCGCCGTGTACAGCGCGGTCGCCGACACCAGCGGCCGCTCAGCGGTGCTGCTGGCCCGAAGCGATCGCACCCTGCGCACCTGGGTGCAGGAGCGCACCCCGGTGGCCGGGATGCCCGACGACCCGGCGATCACCGACGTGCGCGACCCGTTCCTCTTCGAGTTCGAAGGCCACCGCTACGCAATCCAGGGCGCCGGCCGCCGCGGAGGCACCCCAAGCATCCTGCTCTACGCCTGCGACGACCTGGAGCGCTGGAGCGAGCTGGGCACGCTACTCAACGGTGAGCACCCAGTGGCCAGCGAGCACGCCCAGGCCGACATCTGGGAGTGCCCCAACCTCGTGCACCTGGACGGGCGTTGGATCCTCATCGTCTCGCTGTGGCGCTGGGTGCAAGGCAAGCACGCGTTGACCGGCGTCGCTCACCTGGTCGGCGACCTCGTCCGCGACGGAGCGAGCCTGCGCTTCGAGCCCACCTCGGGTGGCGCGGTGGACGACGGGCCGGCCTTCTACGCCCCACAGGTCCTCGCTCTGCCTGAACGGGCGCTGTTGTGGGCGTGGTCGTGGGAGCTCGGACGCAGCCAGGAACAAGTGGCTCAGGCCGGGTGGGCCGGAGTGCTCACCTTTCCCCGAGAGCTGTACCTGGACAACGGGCACCTTGCCAGCCGCCCGGCCGACGAGCTGAGCAGGCTGCGCGGCGCGGCGCTGCCTTGGCACAACGGCAGCGGGTTCACCGCCCGTGCGTTCGAGGCCACCGGCACCGGGCCAGCGCAGCTGCTGCTGGGCGACGGTCAGGGCGAAAGGCTCGTCGTCGAAGTCGGATCTGACCGCGGGGTCGACGCTGGACACTCAGAACACCAGCAGGAGCAGGAGCCGTGGCGCATCCTCGTCGACGGCAGCCTCGTGGAGGTCTTCGCCGGGCCGACACCGACCACGACCCGCGCCTACCCCAGCTCGGACAGCTCCTGGGTGCTGCGCGCCGCACAGCCGGGCCAAGTGCGCGTGCACCGCCTGGAGCTTCCTGAGGATTGACGTGCTCTTGCCCACTGGTGCTGTAGTGATCGCTGGCGACACCGAAAGCAATGGCGAGGCTCAGTGCCGAGAGCGTTCACGGCGAGCGCCGATGCAGCTGGCCGGTGGCCCTTTCCCCTCAGCGAGCGGGAGGGGCCACCGAGCCGCGTGCGATGAGCGGGCACGGCAGCAGCACACGCGCCGGCGCGTGGCCCGTGCAGGTGGATCCTGCAGGCGCCTGCCCCGTGGTTCGGCCGGTGAGCTGGTCCAGCAGGTGGCGCACCGCCTGTTCCCCCATCTCCTTAAACGGCAGGCGCACGGTCGTCAGCGGCGGCACCATGAAGGGTGCGAGGTTCTCGTCATCGTCGTACCCGACCACCGACAGATCCGCTGGCACCCTGAGGCCCAGGGCACCAGCAGCCAGCACCGCACCGAGAGCGACGCGGTCGTTGGCGCACACCACCGCTGTCGGGCGCGGCGTCCCCGCCAGCAGGGCTGAGGCGGCTCGGTAGCCGGAGGTGATGTCCCAACCAGCCACGATCGGCTCGTGTACCGGAAGCCCCGCCTCCTGCAGTGCCCGGCGAAAGCCGAGTTCACGCTGGCCAGGTGCCAACTTGTGCTGCTCGCCAGGCACGTCCGCCTGCCCCGCCAGCAGCACGACGTCGCGGTGCCCGGCGTCGAGCACCGCGCGCGCAGCCTGGTAGCCACCATCGACTTCATCCGGCACGAACCCCAGCACCTGCCCGTCGGGATCGACGCAGTCGGCGAGCACCGCGGGAACCGAGGACATGACGGCAGGCACTTCGTACTCCCGGAAGGTCATGGCGGCGAACGCCAAGGCGTCCACCCTGCGGTCCAGCAGGGTGCGGTACGCCTGTCCTTCTCGTGCGGCATCACGGTGGGTGTCCATCACCACCAGCACGAAGCCGGCCTGCTCGGCGGCACGGGCTGCACCTTCCAGCAAACGGCCGCCGAAGGCCGTCGTCGCGATCGCGTCGGTGACTACACCCAAAGTGTGCGTGCGCTGGTTGCGCAAGCTGAGGGCGACGGAGTTCGGCGTGTAGTCCAACTCAGCGGCAGCGGCCAGGATCGCCGCCTGCTTCTCCACAGCGATGTTCCCGTCCCCGCGGCCGTTAAGGACCATCGACACAGCGCTACGAGAAACGCCCGCACGCTCCGCGACATCTCGGGAGGTAGCCCTGCGTGCCATGTGGGCACGGTACCTGACACCTGCCAGGCCAGGCAGGTAGCGGAGTGCCCCGCACAGGCCGTGACGCTTCAATCCACGCCGTTCCCGATCATGTGAAGAGGCGCTCGCGCCTTCCAGCGGGCAGTCTTACTGCACGAGCAGGTGACACCCTGGCCTGTCACATGCTCCGACGTCGGCCCTCCAGTTCGGTGCCGGGTGAGCTGCTCTCAGGTGGCGCGCGGTGTCGTGGTGGTGGTGTGCTCGCCGCTGGCGCGCCATTCGAGGGCCTCGGCGGTGTCGCGGTACTCCAGCAGGTGCTGCCCGGCGATCCGCGCGAGCTGCTCTCTCACCTGTGCGGGAGTGGCGTAGAAGAACTCACGGTGCTTGTTGACACGGTTGACGCGGCTGTCGGCGAACGCGGAGTGCAAGTCGTTCTCCAGGCTGACGGCGTCGTCACTGAAGATCAGAGCGTGCACGTCGAAGCGGAAGGGCACAGAGGCATCGCCCAGCTCGCGCACACGGTCCATCGGATCCAGCCGGCGGGTCATGCCGATCTTGACCATGTGCTCACCGAACGCGCCGATGTTGGAGATGACGTACACCCACCCCGCGCGCAGGTTCGCCTCGCGGGCATCGACACTGCTGATGGCGCCCTGCACGTCCAGCAGCTTCGCTTCCAGCTCGGCGAGCGTGGCCGATGACGCACCACCGGCGCGGGCCTTGGCCAAGGCGCCGGTGTAGTGGCTCTGCTCCTTCAGCAGCCGCGCCTTCTCGCGTTCGAACTCCGCGGCGGCCTTGGCCTCCTCACGGGCGCGCTCGCGCGCCTCGCGCTGGCGTTCGCGTTCTTCTTCGACCTTGGCCAGGTAGTCGGCCGTCAAATGGATCTCCTCCAGGCGCAGCTGCAGGAACGCCGGACTGACCTGGATGGACATCATCGAGCCGAGCCGGGCGATGGTGGCCGCGGCCTTCTCCAGGCGATGCGCGGCGGTGTGCACGGTGTGCGGGCGGACCACGCGCACGCAGTTGTCCGCCTCGGCGTTGAAGGCGCGCAGCATCAGCTTGGAGGTCTCCTTGACCATCTTGGCGCCATCACGCGTGGAGCCGTTGACCTGCCAGCTGGTGGTGGCCAGCACCGCGCTGCCACCGCGGATCATCACCTTGATCTGGTCCTTCAGATCCGTCAGGCGCGCCTTGTAGGCGACGGCGTCGTCGAGAGGGTGCGCGTAGCGGTAGACGCCGACTTCCTGCAGGACTGCTTCTTCATCGGTGGCCACCAGGTTCTCGCGCAGTTCAGCGAGGTCGAACTCGGCGGAGGCGATGTCGCGGGTGATGAGCTCCAGCTCCTGCTGGGCGGTACGCATCTGCTGCTGCAGGTGCGCCTGCTCCTGCGCGGCGCGCATGCGCTGGGCGGCCATCTCCTGGGCGAGGGTGGCGGCGTTGGTGGCGCCCACGCGCTGCAGCTCGGCGCGCAGTGCAGCGTTCTCGCCCGTGGCCGCCTCCAGGGCGGTGCGCAATTGCTGGTTCTCCTGCGCCAGGCGTGCGGCGTCCGCGCCGGCGCGCCGGCCCAGCCAGCGTGAGCGCACCGCCTGCAGCGCACCCACCGGCTCGGCAGAAGCAGAAGCGGGACCAGGAGCGGGAGCTGGTGGTGGGGCGAGGACGGGCGCAGGCGGTGTAGGCAGCAGAGGCATCGGCACGGTAGCGCCGCCCGGTGGGGGCGCCGGTGCCTTCGGCACGCTGGTGCTGCCCGGTGGGGGCATCAGCGGCATCGGCGCCGGGCTCGGTGTGTGGACCGGCGGCAGGCGTGATGCGGGACCCGGTGCAGACCTGGAAGTGGGGCTCGGCGTGGGGGGCGGTGCCAAGCTTGGTGCCGCCATGCGGGCCGATGGTGGAGGCGCAGTAGCGCCTGGGGAGCCAGGCTCGGCGTCAGGAGTGTCGTCCTCGACGCTGATGCCGAAGTGGCGGGCCAGGGCGGCTAGGCCCTCGTCCCAACCCTGCCCCACGCAGCGAACCTTCCAGCCGCCGCTGCGGCGGTAGACCTCCGCGGCGACCAAAGCGGGCTCTGGGCCTGCGCCGGTCAGGTCCAGATGGGCCAGGGTGTCCTGCTCGGCGCCGTGCAGCGTCAGGGTGAGGTCACGGATGTGCCCGACGATGGCGCTCTCGGCGCTGAGAGTGATGTGCAGCGCGGTGATCTCGCCGGGCAGCCGGTCCAGGTGCAGGCGCACCCGGTCGTGGCAGCGCCCGTCGCGCTCGCCGTGCCCGAGGTGGCCCACGGCACCGCTCAGACCGATGGGGGCGTTGTAGAAGACAAAGTCGGCATCGGAGCGCACCGTGCCCATTGCCGTGACGGCGACCACGGCCACGTCCACGGCGTCGCGGCCTGCGTGCCAGGGCCAAGAGGCGAGGACGTCCAGGTACCCGCCGCGGCAGACGTGGGCAGGCAGGTCACGGTTGGCGCCGCGAGGAAGAGATGGAGCGCTCACCGAAGCATCGTGCCAGCGAACACCCGTCTGCCAGGCCGTCTTCCAGCAAGCCGTGAATCGCGGTTGTCCCAGCAGGTCACCGCAGCGGGTCAATGCTGCCGGGCCCCGCATGCTGCCGTCCCTGCAGTGCGGAGCCCATAGGCCGTCGGCTACGGGTGTCGGCACCGGTGGCCCTGTCGGCTCAGGTGCCCTGTCGGCTCAGGTGCCGGGGCGGCGCAGCAGGGCATTGGGCACCACGGTGAAGGCGGGGTGCTGCTCGGTGGCGGGCACGGACAGGGTGCTGCGACCGGCGGCGACGGCGGTGCTGGCCCAGTGGGTGCCGGCGTTGCTCAGCCACTCCAGGTGCACATCGCCGCCGTCGGCGAGGTAGGCCTCCAGCAGCACGGGCAGCTGGGCGCGGCGGTACTGGGCGCGCTTGTCGTTCATCTCGGCCAGGGTGTTGCCCGGCGACCACACCTCCACCGCCGCGTCAGGCACACCCCGGTACACCTCATCGGTGATCAACGACTCGCCGTTGACGAGGACGTCGGGGATGCGCCCGTGCAGCACCGAGCCGTCCGCGGCCACTTGCAGGGCCCAGTTGCCCGGGGCGGTGGCGTAGCGGTCCCACTGCGTCTCGAACTCGAGCGCCAGGCGCTGGGCGATGTAGTGGTGCGGGTTGCCCCCGATGCGGCGGATGGTCAGCTCCCCGTCGACGACCTCGATGCGCTCGTAGAAGCCGGCGCTCGCAGAAGTCCAGGTGTCGATGGGGACACCCAGGCGCGGGGCACTGAGGCTCATGAGCACCAGGGTAGCTAGGGGCGGCGCCGTCGAGCTGCTCCCGGGCGGTTTCGGTGGCGCTCACACCGGGGCACTCACCACTGCCCACTGCTGGGCTGGCCACTGCCCGCGTGCCTCGGCGCTGGCAGGTGCTGGGGCACCGAGGCGTGTCACTGCTGCGGTGGGAGCTGGGTGCAGGGGGCTGCTGCATGATCAGGTGACACCGTGAGCTGTCATCGGATCATGCAGCAGACCCGCGCGCCATCTACATGACCCGGGGCATCCCTGTCTGTCAGGGTGAGTTGAGGCCAGCCGCTCGTAGCAACCTCTCCTGACAGGGCGAGATCGGAACCATGATCGTGACCGTGACGACACCCACCCCCGTGGTCGAAGATGGACAGGTGACTGCC
>NZ_JBJLSE010000119.1:0-10831 GCF_050871845.1 Kineococcus arenarius subsp. arenarius | reverse complement strand
ACCCGCCCGCCCGCCCGCCCGCCCGCCCCGGGAGTGTGATGGTGCGGGCGCGAGCGGTCCCGGGCGGGTTCAGCGCGAGCGGCGCGCGTAGAGCAGGGTCAGCGGGGAGGCGCTGAGCCCGAACGCCACGACGCTGGCGACGACGGCGAGGGTGCCGGCGGCGAACAGGCGGGGGTCCTCGACCCCGCGGTGCAGGCTGTGCGCCAGGTAGAACACGGCGCTGACGCCCATCGGGCCGAACCAGCCGGCGAACGCCGCGTCCCGTCCACGCAGCCCCAGCGGGCGGCCCAGGGCGACCACGAGCGGCAGGCGGCGCACCAGCAGGGCCAGGACGGCGAAGGCCAGCGCCCCCGGTCCCAGCTCCGCCCAGCCGCCCCACGGCAGCACCGCGCCGAGCAGGAGGAACAGGGGCAGCACGGCGTAGCGGTTGACGGCCTCGTCGACGGCGTCCTGCGGGCTGCGGTCGCTGCCCGGCACCAGCCGGTTGTACGCGAGCCCCGCGACGAACGCCGCCAGCACGCCGTCTCCGCCCAGCACCCGGGCCACCCCCAGCACGGCCACGGCCAGCAGCAGGGTGAACACCAGCTTCGGCCCCTCCCCGAGCGTCGAGCGCCGCGTGGCCAGCCGCAGCCCGCGCCCGGCCAGCCACCCGGCGGCCAGACCGACCGCGACCCCGACGAGCACCTCCTGCAGCAGCGTGGCCACTGCGCCGCCGAGGGTCTCCCCGGGCAGGACGGCCGCCAGGGCCAGCACCACGACGGGCAGGGCCAGGCCGTCGTTGGCGCCGCTCTCCGCGCTCAGCAGCTGCCGCAGGCGGGCGGGCAGGGAGGACTCCGCGAGGTCACCGGAGACGACCGAGGCCGCCAGCACCGGGTCCGTGGGGCACAGGCACGCCCCCACCAGCAGCGCCAGCGCCAGCGGCAGACCCGTCAGCAGCGCAGCCGCACCGCCGAGCACCGCGGACAGCGGCATCACCACGGCGAGCAGCAGCAGGACCGGCCGGACCAGCGGGCGCAGCTCACGCGCCGGGAAGCGCAGCGCCGCGGCCGTCACCGACCACGCCAGCAGCAGCCGCGAGCCCTCCAGCAGCAGCAGGTCCCGCCGGTCGGCCGGCAGGTCCACCACCCCGAGCAGGTGCGGACCGAGGGCGACGCCGAGCAGCAGCGCCACGAGCGGCTCGCTCAGCGGCCACCGGCGCACGCGGCGGCTGGCCAGCGCCAGCACGACGCCGCTCGTCCCCAGGACGGCGTAGGTCAGGTGGAGGTGGTGCACGGGCTCTCCTGCGGTGCGCTCCTGCGGTCCGGTCGGTGCTGGACCATGCCGCAACCGCTGCGGGCGCGCGAGCGCAGCCGGACGCCCCGGCACCCCGGCGCCGCGTCCGGGAGTCGGGCCGGGCCCGCACTCCCTGCTACCCTGGACGACGCCTTCGCCTCCTCGTGCGGAGGTCACGGCCGATCACCCTCACCCCCGGTACCCCACGCCGGAGTCCAGGTGCCCCGGCCGCCCTCTGACACCGATCAGCTCGACCGCAAGGAGACGGAACGCCCCGTGGCGAACATCAAGTCCCAGAAGAAGCGCATCCTCACCGCCGAGAAGGCGCGCGTGCGCAACAAGGCCGTGAAGTCGGAGCTGCGCACCGCCGTGCGCGCGTTCCGCGAGGCCGCCGCCGCCGGCGACGCCGAGAAGACCGCCGCCGCCCTCCAGCACGCGAGCCGCAAGCTGGACAAGGCCGTCAGCAAGGGCGTGATCCACAAGAACCAGGCGGCCAACCGCAAGTCGGCCATCGCCAAGATCGCCGCCGGGGCCTGAGCTCCGGCTCACCCGTCAGGGCCGGTCCCCGCCAGGGGGCCGGCCCTGCGTCGTCCCCGGGACCGTCCGCGGCGGCGCGCTCAGCGCTCGCGGGCGGCGGCGGTGATCCGCACGGCGCGCTCCAGGGCGAACGCCCCGTCCAGGCCGCCGCCCTTGACGGCGTGGTCGGCGGCCGCCACGGCCAGGATCGCCTCGGCCATCCCCTCCGCGGACACGCCCTGCACCTCCCGGCGCACCTTGTCCACCAGCCAGGGCGCCATGCCCAGGTCGCGGGCCACGTCGGCGCTGCGGCCGCGGGTGGAGGCCACCTTCGCCAGCTGCCGCAGGCGGGAGGCCAGCGCGGCGACGACCACGACACCGGGCACGCCCGTGGCCTCGGCGTGCCGCACCAGCGCCAGCGCGCGACCGGCGTCCCCGGCCACGGCGGCGTCGGCCACCTCGAAGCCCGTGGCCTCCCGCCGGCCGGCGTGGTAGCGGTGGACGTCGGCCTCGGTGACGGTCCCCTCCGTGTCGGTCAGCAGCTGGTCCAGGCCCGCGACGAGCTCGCCGAGGTCGCCGCCGAGCGCGGCCACCAGGGCGCGGGCTGCCTCCAGGTCGATGCGGCGGCGGGCGCGGCGGGCGTCGGCCAGCACGAGGTCCACCTTGTCCTGGTCGCGCTTGAGCGGCTGGCACGCCACCTCCACCGCCCCCGGGGCGGTGCGGGCCACCTCCAGGACCTTGCGGGCCCGGTTGCCGCCGCGGTGGCGCAGCACCAGGACGACGTGCTCGGCGGGCACCGGCAGGTACTCCAGCACGTCCTCCACGAACGCGTCGGTGGCGGCGTCGACCCCGTCGACGAGCAGCACGGACCGCTCACCGAACAGGGAGGGCGACGTCCAGGTGGCCAGCTGCCCCTTCTGGTAGCCGGCGGCGGCGACGTCGGTGCGCTCGAAGGAGGGGTCGCGCTCGCGCAGCCGGGTCAGCAGCGCCGTCAGCGCCCGGTCCGCCAGGTGGTCCTCGGAGCCGGTGAGCAGCACCACCGGTGCGGGTTCGAGGTCGTGCGGGGCCAGCGCGGCGGACGACGGCTTCTTCACGGCGCGGGCGGGAGCGGTCCTGGCGGGCACGGCCACAGCCTGCCACCCGGCGCCGACGCCACCGCCTGAGAACTGAGCGTCGAAGTCCGGCGACCCCGCGTGAGGACGTACCCCCTGAGGGCTGCATCCCTTGCACGGGAGCCGGTTTCCGGGCTCCCGGGGGGTGAGCAGCAGCTACGTTGACTCGCAGCACCAGGGGGAGGGGCTCACATCGTGAGGACTGGAACGTCTGTCGCCGCCAGGGGGGTGGTGCCGGGACTGACGGCGCTGGACGGGGAGCCGTCGGCGCAGTCGATCGTCCCGCGGATCGTCGAGGTCGCGCGGGCGCTGGAGGGCGAGGTGGTGGCCGGGGACGGCCGCGAACGCCTCACCGGGGGCGCGCTGCTGCAGCGGGCCGCGCTGGTCCGCGACGCCGTGCTGGCCGCGCAGCCGCAGGGGCGGCCGGTGGCGGTGCTGCGCGGCCACGACGCGGGCGCCCTGGTGGGCGTCGTGGGCGTCCTCGCCGCGGGGGTGCCGCTCGTGGTGCTCGACCCGACGACGCCCGCGGCACGCCTGCGGCACTACGTCGAGGCGGCGGGGGCGACGATCTGCGTGACGGACGCCGAGCACGCCGGGACCGCCCGGCTCCTCGCGCCCACGGTGCTCGAGCCCGAGAGCGCCGGCCGGCCGCTGCCGGACCCGGTGGCGGCCGCGGAGTCGCTGCTGGGCTCACCGGCCGGCCCCGGCGACACCGCCGTCATCGTCTACACCTCCGGCTCGACCGGCGCCCCGAAGGGCGTCGCCTGCGACCACCGCTCGATCCTGCACGACGCCTGGGTCAACAGCCTCGCCTCGGACTGCTACGGCCCCGGCGACGTCGTCGTGCACCTGCTGCCGATGGCGTTCAGCGCGGGCATCGGCGTGACGCTCGCGTGCCTGCTCACCGGCGCGCGGCAGGAGCTGTTCGACCCCCGCAGCCGTTCGGTCGCCGAGCTGCACGAGTGGATGCGGGAGGTCGGCGCCACCGTGCTGCTCGCCTCCCCGGCCATCCTGCGGGGGCTGCTGGCGGCGCTGCGACCCGGCGCGACCATCGAGGGGCTGCGGTCCTTGACGATGGCCGGTGAGACGGTGCACGGCGCCGAGCTCGCCGCGATCCGCCGCGCGGTGGGCCCGGGGTGCTCGCTGCGCAACCGCTACGGCTCCACGGAGACCTGGCTGATGGCGGAGCAGCGCATCGAGGCCGGCGACCCGCTGCCCACCGGCGCGACGCCCGTCGGCCGGGCGGTGCCGGGGCTGCGCATCGACGTCGAGGACGAGCACGGCCGGTTGCACGAGCAGGGCACCGGACGCGTCGTCGTGACCGGCCGGTGGCTCGGCAACAGCTACTGGGGCGCGCCCGAGCGCACCGCCGAGGTGTTCCGCGACAACCCGGACGGCACCCGCACCTTCCGCACGAGCGACGTCGGCAGGCTCAGCGACTGCGGGACCCTGCGCCTGCTGGGACGCACCGACGACAGCGTCAAGGTCCGCGGCCTGCTCGTGGAGCCGGGCGAGGTCGACGCGCTGCTGTTCGCCCAGCCGGACGTCCGCGAGGCCATCGTGGTCGGGCGCACCTCTCCCCGCACCGGGCGGACGTCGCTGGTCGCCCACGTCGTCCCCGAGCCCGGTGCCAGGCTGACCGCGACCGGGATCCGCGCGCTCGTGCGCGCGAACCTGCCCTCGCACATGGTGCCCGAGCAGGTGGTGTTCCTGGGCGCGCTCCCCCGCACCGAGCGCGGCAAGCTCGACCGCTCGGCGCTGCCGGAGGTCCCCGACGTCGTGGGCACGAAGGGCCCGCGCAACGACTTCGACGCCGTGCTGCTGGGCCTGTTCGAGCGGGTCCTGGAGATGCCGTCGCTGGGCATCGACACGGACTTCTTCGCCGCCGGCGGCGACTCGCTCGCGGCCCAGGCCCTCGTGGCCGCGATCGAGGAGGAGCTGGGGACGAGTTCCGGGCAGGTGTCGACCGCGCTCATCGCGGCCAACCCCACGCCGGCCCAGCTGGCGACGGCCCTGCGCGGCGACCGCCGGCGCTCGTCGTCCACCCTGGTCCCGCTGCGGACCGGCGGCAGCGGCACACCGCTGTTCGTGGTCGCCGGGGCGGGCGGAGTGGCGATGGGGCTGCGGCCGCTGGCGGTGCGCCTGCCGGACACGACCGTGTACGGCCTGCAGGCCCACGGCATGGAGAACCCGGGCCTGCCCGACTGGTCGATCCCGCGCATCGCCGCCCGGCACGTCCGCACCCTGCGCGGGGTGCAGCCGCACGGTCCCTACCGGGTGGCCGGGCACTCCATGGGCGGGCTGGTGGCCCTGGAGGTGGCCCAGCAGCTGACCCGCGCGGGCGAGGAGGTCGAACTGCTGGTGGTCCTGGACTCCTTCCCCCCGGACCCCGACATCGTGCCGCGGGTGTTCGCCCCGGGCGAGGGGCTGGTGCAGCGGGTCAGGTCGGTGGCGGGGTTGCTGGCCACCGGTATCGTCCCCAACCGCGACGGAGGGCACCACGCGCGCTTCCACCGCCAGGGCGCCGTGCTGCAGCGCCGCTACCGGACCACCCCCTACGCGGGGCGGACCGTGGTCGTCGTCGCGCAGGACGACGAGGACGCCTGGGCCCGGCGGCAGTGGGAAGGGCACCTGACGGGCGACTGGGTTCGGCACGAGCTGCCCGGCGGGCACATCACGTTCCTCACCGAGCCGCTGGTCGAGCGCGTGGCCGGTCTCCTCTCCCGCGAGCTGGAGGCCGTCGGCGAGCGGCGCGCTGGAACGGCCGTGCGCACACCCGAGCCCGGCGCCCCGCCTCACCCGGCCGAGTAGCGCGCCCGCAGCTCGGCCTCGCGCGGGTCCGAGCCGCGCACGAGGGTCCGCAGCCGAGTGGCGGTGCCGGCGATCGCGACGTCGCCGTCGCGGTCGGTGCGCAGCGTCCGCGCACCCAGCGCGTCGAGCATCGCCAGCACGGGTGGGGCGGGGTGGCCGTAGTCGTTGGTGGCACCGACCTCCACCAGCGCCACCCGTGGGCGCAGCGCCGCGTACAGCCCCGCCTCCTGCCGAGCGGAGCCGTGGTGGGCGACCTTGACCACGTCGACCGGCGCACCACCGGGCCAGGACCCCGCGGTGCGCAGCAGGCGCCGCTGCCCCTCGGGCTCCAGGTCGCCGGTCAGCAGCACGCGCACCCCGGAGACGTCCGCGAGGAGCACGACGCTGGCGTCGTTGACCTGCGAGGAGTCCGGGTCGGCGGTCGCGGCGGCGGAGGGGTCGGGGGCCAGCACGGTCCAGGTGACGTCACCGGCGCGGCCGCTCGCGCCGGTGACCGCGGTGCGCACCGGCGCGTGCGCGTCGGCGGCCACCTCGGCCACCCGCTCCGAGGCGGGCGGCACGGCGAGCGGGGAGACGAGCACCTGCCCGGTCACGCGCCCGCGCAGCGCACCGGCGAGGCCGTCGACGTGGTCGGCGTGCGGGTGGGTGAGCACCACCGCGTCCAGCCGCTGCACCCCCAGCCGGTCCAGGCAGCCGTCGACGAGCTCGCCGTCGGGCCCGGCGTCCACCAGCACCGCCGAGCGCGGGCCGGAGCGCAGCACCACCGCGTCGCCCTGGCCGACGTCGCAGCCCACGACCAGCCAGTCCGGCGCGGGCCAGGTCCCGGCCGGCCCGCCCCAGCGCGGGGCGCAGCGCACCAGCAGCACCGCGCACAGCGCGAGCGCCACCGCGGCCGCCAGGGAGCGCGCTCGCCCGCCGCCGCTCGCCCGCCGGCGCAGCAGCACGGCGGCGGCGAGCAGCACCAGCGCGGTGAGGACCACGACCACGACCGCCCCCGCCGCACCGGCCGGCACCGGCAGCGCGACGGGCACGTCCGCCGCGCGCCGCGCCAGCAGGGCGATCCAGCCGACGGCCAGACCGGCGGGCAGCACCAGGACCGCCGCACCCGCCGGCCACAGGACCGACAGGACGGTGGCCGCCAGGCCGAGCACCGTGGCCGGGGCCACCGCGGGCGCGGCCAGGACGTTGACCGGCAGCGACAGCGGGTTCACCTCCGGGGTCAGCAGCACGACGACGGGACCGCACACCGCCTGCGCCGCCGCGGGCACGGCCAGGGCCAGGGCCGGGGCCCGCGGCACCCCGACGCCCTGCAACAGCCGCGCCCAGGGGGCGGCGAGCAGCAGCAGACCGGCCGTGGCCAGCACCGACAGGGCGAAACCCACCTCCCGGGCCAGCCACGGGTCGGCCACCAGCAGCACCAGCACGGCCCCGGACAGCACCGGCACGCCGCCCGAGGGCCGCCCGGCCAGCAGTCCCACGAGGCCGACCGCTCCCATCACGGCGGCGCGCAGCACGCTGGGCTCGGGGTGGGCCAGGACGACGAACCCGGCCAGGCCGGCACCGGCGGCCAGCAGCCGCAGCCGGCGCCCCAGGCCCGCCCGGGAGGCCAGCGCCACCAGGGCTCCCACGACGAGCGTGGTGTTCGCCCCGCTGACGGCCGTGAGGTGGCTCAGGCCCACCGCGCGCATGTCGGCCTCCAGGTCGGCGGGCAGCGCCGAGGTGTCCCCGACGACCAGGCCGGGCAGCAGGCCCCGCGCGTCGGCGGGCAGGGCGGCGCACGCCCGGCGCAGCCCTGCGCGCAACCGCTCGGCCGCGCGGTGGACCGGGCCCGCCCGGCCCACCTGCTGCACGGGCCCGCGCGCGTGCAGCAGCACCGCGGCCCGCTCCCCCGGCTCGGCGGGCGCCAGGCGGGCCGTGAGCGACACGGTCGTCCCGACGGCGCCCGCCCAGCCGTCCGCGTCGGCGAACACCGCGGCGGGTGCGGCGACGTCGAGCCGCCGGCCGCGCACGTCCACGCGGGTCAGCCGCACGTCGACGACGACGCGCTGCGGTGGGCCCGGGCGCACCGCGCCCGGGCCCTGCGCCGTCCCGCGGGCCTCAGCCGAACAGGCGCTCGCCGCCCGCGGTGAGCCACCAGTTCTCCACCGCGAAGTCGGCCGGGTCGATGGTCCCGGTCTCCTGGGCGCGGTCGATGAGCAGCTGGCGGATCTCCGCCTGCTCGTCGTAGACGACGGGGGCCTCGGCGATGTGCGGGAACCCGCCCCCGCCGGAACGGCGGTAGTTGTTCACCGCGACGACGAACTCCTGCTCGTCGGCCACGGGGGTGCCCTCCAGCGTCAGGGACGCCACCCGCGAGCCGGCCGGCTGGGCCAGGTCCAGCTCGTACTCCACGCCCGCGAGCTGGTCGAGGTTGTAGTCCGGGACCTCGCCGGTGGCCAGGGACTCCGAGTCCGCCGGGTTCCCCGGCGGGACGCTGGCGTAGTACTCGGCGGCCTTCTCCAGGTAGTCGCGCACCTGAGCGCCGGTCATCCGCACGGCCTGCAGCGTGTTGTCGTACACGTACAGCCCGGCGACGTCCTTGACGGTGACCTCGCCCTGCGGGAAGACCGCGGTGCGGCTGAACGGCGCGGCGATGGACAGCACCGGCAGGTCCGCGTCCGGCGTGCCGGCGATCGCCTCGCGCACCGTGTCGGTCTGCACCTGCTGGATGAAGTCGATGAGCGGGGTGTCGCGCCAGCGCGACTCGGTGGCCGGCAGCTCCTCGGTGGAGGTGGCGACGACCTGGTTGACGTAGTCGACGGTCTTGCGGTGCTCCTCGGCGACCACCTCGACGATCTCGGGGTCCTCGGGCACGTCGGCGGCCCGGACCTCCTGGACGTCGGCGCCGGCGAGGGAGTACTCGCCGTCCGCCTCGCGCAGCTCCAGCTGGCTGACGGTCACCGAGGCCCCCCAGCGGTACGGCTGGGTGACCAGCACCCGCTCGCCGGGGGTGGCGGTGGAGTCCACCCACGCCTCGGGCAGGTCCTGGTGGCTGTGCCCGGCGACCACGACGTCCACGTCGGCCACCTCGGCGGCGATGCGGTCGCTGACGTTCTCCGCCGCGAGGTCCTCCTCGCTGTAGGAGGACTCACCGGAGCGGCCGGAGTGCGACAGCACGACCACCAGGTCGGCGCCGGCGGCCTTCATGCGCGGCACCTCCTGCTGCGCGGTGGCGACCATGTCCTCGAAGGTGAGCTGCCCCTCGACGTTCTGCTTGTCCCACACCGCCGAGCCCGGGGTGGTCAGGCCGAGGATGCCGACGGTGACGGCCTCACCGCCGCCGGTGGGCTCCACGTCCCGCAGCACCCACGGGCGCAGGTACGGCGTGCCGGTGCGCTCGTCGACGACGTTGGCCCCCAGCAGCGGGGCGTCCAGGTCGAGGCGGTACTTCGCCAGGGTGTCCAGGCCGTAGTTGAACTCGTGGTTGCCGACGACCTGGGCGTCGATGCCGATGGCGTCGTACGCCTGGGCCATCGGGTGCTCGACGCCGGTGGCGGTGACCGGCTCCTGGCGGGCGTAGTAGTAGGTCAGCGGGGTGCCCTGGATGGCGTCGCCGTTGTCGACCACGAGCGTGGAGTCGGCGCCGCGCTCGGCGCGCACGCGGTCCACGGCGGTGGACACGCGCGCCAGGCCCAGGCCCTCGCCCTCGGCGTACGGCGCGCCGGCGAAGTAGTCCCAGTCCAGGACGTGGCCGTGCACGTCCGTCATGGACACCAGGGTGATGGAGGGCGGGACGGGGGCCGCGGCGGCGGCGCCCGCGCCCGTGGTGGCGCCGAGGCCGACCAGCAGGCCGGTGGCGCTGAGGGCGGCGGCCGTGCGGGTGCGGCCGCGGAGCCCGGAGGTGGGGGGAAGTTGCATGGGGCCACTCCATCGCCCCCGGGTGTCGAACAGGTGACGCAGAGGTGTCACAGCGATCACATCGGCCCCACGCGTCACGGAGCCTCGACCTCCAGGGTCCACGTCGCCCCGCGCCGCGCCGGCTCCAGCAGCTTCGCGCCGAACGACTCGGTGACCGCGTCGAGCAGCGCGGCGGGAGTGCGCGGCGGGCTGCCCGGGCGGGTGAGCAGGTGCCGCGCCAGCAGGCCGCGGGTGTGCTTGGCGGCGTGCGAGACCACCTTCCCCTCGCGCAGCACCCGCACCGCGACGGTGCGCTCCGCCGTGGCCGCGCCGGGCACCCACGCGGCGGCGTACGCCGCCGAGCGGCAGTCCACGACCACGCCCGACGGCTCCAGCGCCCGCTGCAGGTGCGGGCGCCAGAACGCCGCCAGCGGGCCGACGCCGGGCAGGTCGGTGCCCATGGACAACCGGTAGCCGGGGACCCGGTCGCGCGGGCCGAGCAGCCCCCACAGCGCCGAGACCACCAGGACCCGCCGCGCGGCGGTCGCCGGCAGCGACGGCAGGTCCAGGGCGTCGAACAGGACGCCCGTGTACACGCGCGCCGCCGGCGCCGCCGGCCGGGTGCGCAGCGTCGTGTTGGCGCGCACCACGTCCACCAGGCTCGCTCCCGCTCCCAGCACCGACGGTGCGTCGGGCCGGGCGGAGACCTCCACCAGGGCGTCCAGGACCCGCTCGCGCGGCGCGGTCAGCCCGGGGGAGGACAGCGCCTCCAGCCGCACGGGAGCGCCGCGCGCCGGCCCCGCCCACTTCGACTCCGACGGGGGCAGCAGCACGAGCACGAGGGGGCAGCTTACGGGCGCTACCCTGGTCGTGGACGAGTCGACCGGGCGGTCGCGTCGGCCCGGGAGACCGGGCCGCCGAGGAAAGTCCGGACTCCACAGGGCAGGGTGGTGGGTAACGCCCACCCGGGGTGACCCGCGGGACAGTGCCACAGAAAGCAGACCGCCTCCCCGGCGCGAGCCGGGGCGGTAAGGGTGAAACGGTGGTGCAAGAGACCACCAGCGCACCGGGTGACCGGTGCGGCTCGGCAAACCCCACCCGGAGCAAGACCAGACAGGCAGCGTTCGAGGGCGGCCCGCCCGAGCTGCCGGGTAGGTCGCTGGAGGCGTGCGGCGACGCACGCCCGAGAGGGATGGCCGCCGCCCGGCGGGGGGGGGGCGCCCCCCCCCCGGGGGCCCGATCCG
>NZ_JBJLSE010000118.1:0-10845 GCF_050871845.1 Kineococcus arenarius subsp. arenarius | reverse complement strand
CGCCCCCGCCCCCCCCCCACAACCCCCCCCCCCCCCCCCACCCTCGGTAAAAAAATAAACATCAACCACCCGACCACACCGCAGGGAGGCCGTGGTGGTGGGAGGGTGGGGAGGTGCAGACGTACGCGCGGGACGGTCTGGTGTTCGACGTGCGCGACCACGCGCCAGAGGGGGCCGCGCAGGGCGTGGTGCTGTGCCTGCACGGCTTCCCGCAGGACTCGCGCGCCTGGGACGCGGTGGCGCCGCGGCTGACGGCCGCGGGTCTGCGGGTCTTGGCGCCCGACCAGCGCGGGTACTCCCCCGGCGCGCGCCCGCCGGGCCGGGCGGCGTACGTGCTGCCCGAACTGGTGGCCGACGTGCTGGCCCTGGCCGACGCGGCGGGGGCGAGCACGTTCCACCTGGTGGGTCACGACTGGGGCGGGGTGGTGGCGTGGGCGCTGGCCGCGCAGCACCCCGGGCGGGTGCGCTCGGCCACGGTGCTGTCCACACCGCACCCGGCGGCGCTGCGCGGGTCGGTGCTGCGCAGCACCCAGGCGCTGCGCTCGACGTACGTGGCGGGTTTCCAGGTGCCGTCGGTGCCCGAGCGGCTGCTGCTGGCCCGCTCGGGCGCGGCGCTGCGGGCGCTGCTGGTGCGCAGTGGCCTGCCGCAGGACCTGGCGGCCGGGTACGCGCGGCGCATGGCCGAACCGGGGGCGCTGACCGCGGCGCTGGGCTGGTACCGGGCGCTGCCGCTGCGGCAGGGGCGCACCGGTCCCGTGGCGGTCCCGGTGACGTACCTGCACGGGCGCGACGACCCGTCGTTCTCCCCGGCCGCCGTGCGCGCCACGGCCGCGCACGTGCGGGGGGAGTTCTCCGAGGCGGAACTGCCGGGCGGGCACTGGATCCCGGAGCGCGAACCGGGTGCGGTCGCGGACGCCGTGCTGCGCGGGGTGCGCCGCACCTCCTGAGGCGCTCAGGCGGCGCGGCGCACCGGGCGCAGCAGTTCCAGGAACCGGCGGCGCGACCCGGCGGCGGCGGGCACCTCGGCGACGGCGGTGGCGGCGGACGCGGCGGGGACGGGGCCCGGGGCGACCGGCTCGACCGCACGGGGCGCAGGGCCGCGGCTGCCGACGTACGCCTCGGCGGCGAGGACGGAGGCGATGCTGACGCGGGGGCCGTAGGGCGACACGGGGTTCTCCTCTCCGCCGCGGGGCCTGTCCCTCGCGGCGCTGGGGAAGGTCTCGGCCCGTGCGGGGCGGGCGCCGAAGCACCGGGGCGAGAACCCACCCGAACAGCCCCGTGACCGGCGCCACACGCCGGGCACACCGCGTCGCAGCGCTTCACCCGGTCACCGCGTCCCCACCCGCGCCACCGGCGCCGCACGGGTGAACGCCCGTCACGGTTCAGTCCTCGCGAGCCCCCGCACGCACGAGGGCGCGGCGCAGGGCGGTGAAACGAGCGGTGCTGTCGTCCAGGCCGCCGGGCCGGGCGCGCAGCAGCCAGCAGGCGCGCTGCTCCTGCACGAGCGCGTCGAGCTCGGCGAGCAGGGCGCGGGCGGTGGCCGGGTCGGGGCCGTCGGCCCCCTCGGCGCGGGGCAGCAGGTAGCGGGCGGCGAGCTCGGCCAGGCGGATCGCCTGGGTCAGCTCGCGCACGACGACGTCGCCGTCGGCGCAGGCGGGGTCGGCGGTGCGCAGGTCCTCGCGGCAGCGGGCGAGCACGTCCAGCGCCCCGCGCAGCCGCTCTGGGGTGGGCACGTCCGGGTCGGCCAGCCCGTCGGCCTCCTGCAGCGCGCGGTGCAGGGGGGAGGCGTTGAGCATCGGCACGCCGAGGTCGGCGCACACCCGCCCGGTGCGCACGAGGACGCGGCCGACGGTTCCGGTGGGGTCGGCCAGGACGTGCTCGTCGAGGACGGCCGCGACGTCGAGGTCCCGGTTGGCCTCCAGGCACCAGCTGACGGCGCCACCGAACAGGGCCGGGCCGAACGCCACCGAGGGCGGGTCCCAGTGCCCGCCGTCGCCCCAGGAGGTGTTGAGGTAGCCCCGCGCGGAGTTCTCCAGGCCGACCTCGGCGGCGTCGACCATGTTCTCCACCGCGTTGTCGAAGCGGCCCAGCAGGGAGTTCCAGTTGCTCGCGCCCGGCGCCACCCAGAACGGCGCGCCGGCCTGCCGCAGCAGCACGGCGCGCTCGCGGAAACCGTTGCGCAGCCCGGCGGCGGCGGTCAGCGACGGTGAGTCGTACTGCCACACGACGGGCACCGCGCCGGCCGGGACGCGACCCGTGAGCTCGGGGTGCTCGCCGAGGACGTCGGCCCAGAACTCCACGGCGTACCCGCGCTCCAGCCAGGGACCCGCCACCCGCGCGACGTGCTCGAGGTAGACGCCGCCCAGGCCCTCCTCCCGGACGCGCCCGGCGCTCTTGCCGGTGCCGAGCTCGAACGGCTCGTCGGCGCCGATGTTGACGCGCCGGGTGCGGAAGAGGGGCACGACCTCCTCCAGGAGGCCGGTGACGAAGTCGGCGTTGTCCGCGGTGGGTTCCAGGGTGCCGGGCGGGTGGTGCCGCCCCCACGCGGTGAACCCCTCCTCGTTCTCGGCGCGCTGCGCGTACGCCTCGTGCCGCAGCCAGCGCTCCATGTGCCCCAGGGTGTTCTGGTTGCAGACGAGCTCGATGCCGTGGGCGGCGCACAGCCCGTCCAGCCAGCGCACGTCGTCGGCGGTCAGCGGGGAGGCGTCGCGCCACACCTCCTCGTGACCGCTGAACGCGAAGGTGTGCTCGGTGTACAGCTCGAGGGCGTTGACGCGCGCCAGCGCGAGGACCTGCACCCACCGGGCGAGGGTGCGGCGGGTGGGCACGCGGTCGCGGCTGACGTCGAGCACGAAACCGCGCACGGGGAAGTCCGGGTGGTCGGTGACGCGGTACGCGACGTCGCCGAAGTCCGGGCCGGTGCGCAGCTGGTCCAGGGTCGCCAGGGCGTACCGCAGGCCGGCGGCGTCGGCGTGGGAGATCGCGATCCCGTCGGCGGAGGTGACGAGGCGGAACCCCTGCCCGGGCAGGGAGGGGTCGATCGTGACGGTGACGGGGGCACCCGGTGCGGGCCCGTCACCGGGGGCGGCGCTGAAGCTGCGGGGACGGGGGAAGGGGGTGACGGGCACGTCGGCTCCGGTGCGCTCGGGGACGGGCGTGGGCGGGACCACCGGAGACTCGCACCTGTCAGAAACGGTTGACAAGAGCCGCCTTGTCAGCCCAGGCTGACAACGTGGACCTGGAACGGGTGGAGGCGACGGCCGGCGCGGTCGACCCTCGCGAGGGCCTGCGCACCGCGCTGGCGCTGCGCCGGCTGGCCGAGCGCCTGGAGGCGCTGCACGTGGCCCGGGCGCGGGAACACGGGATGTCGTGGGCCGAGATCGCCGTGGAGCTGCAGGTGACCCGCCAGACGGTCCACAAGAAGCACGGCCGCACGAGCGGACCGGGGCGCTGGGACACGGAGAGGTGACACGGGTGCTGGTCTACGACGAGTCCTTCGGCGCGGTGATGGCTGCGAGCCAGCGGGAGGCCACGCGCCTCGGTGCCGGTTCCTACGGCTCGGAGCACGTGCTGCTGGGCCTGCTGGCCGCAGCGGGACCGCTCGCGGAGCAGGTCCGGCGCACCGAACCGGGGCTGACCGTGCAGGCGGTGCGTTCCGCCGTCGAGCGCGGCGCGGACGACGCGCCGCACCTGCGGCGCCTGGGCATCGACGCCCAGCAGGTCCTGGCCACGGCGGGTAGCGAGCCCCCCGGGCCCCGGCCGGCGCCGCGCAACCGCCACACCCCCGAGTGGCAGGCCGCGCTGGGTTCGGCGTCGGTGAAGCTGAGCCAGCTCCAGAAGTCCGGCGCCCTGCCGCGCGAGGGGAAGGTGACCTCGGCGGTGCTGTGGCTGGCGGTCCTGGAGCCGGACACCCGGGCGCACCGGCTGCTCGCGGCGATGGACCTGGACGCCGAACGGGTCCGCGGCGCGGTCCTCACGGTCCTGGCCGGCAGCGGGTCGGTGGTGCCGCCGTGGCCCCGGCAGGCGCGCGCGGGGTTCCTGACCCGGCTGGTGCAGCGCGCCTTCGCCCGCGCGAACGTCGCCGGCTGAGGGTGCGGCGGTCCGCGTCGGGCGGTTCCGGGGTGCGGTCGCGGTTCAGCCCGCGGGGGTCCCCGCCAGCAGGCCCACCGTCACGAGCAGGTGGAACACCACGACGCTCACGATGAACGCGCGCTCGCTGATCCCGAAGGCGTGCGGCCGCAGGCGCCGGACGAGGAGCGCGAGCACCAGGCAGGCCAGGGAGCCCGCAGCCACCAGGTGCAGCACCTGCAGAACACCTCCGAGCGCGCTGCCGGCGAACAGGTCGTCGAAGGTCCCGGTGAGCGAGTAGCTGATCGTGAATCAGGCGACGGCCGCGAGCAGGTGCAGGGTTCCGACCAGCGTGCGGCGTTCGCCCTCGAGGTCGGTCGGCAGGTGCGGCAGGGCGACGAACACGGCCGCGAGGACGATCAGCCACAGCGTCGCCGACGCCCGGTGCTCCCAGCCGGGCAGCGCGACGGCGACGGTTCCCGCGAGCCCCGCCCACGCGGCCGCGCCGATCCACGTCATGGTCGCCGCGAGGCGGCGGGTGCGGCCCACGGCGTAGTCGCTCACGGCGTGGCGGACGGGCGAGTAGTCGCTGGGCACGACGTGCAGGGCCGCGAGCAGGCCGAGCCGAGCGAGCATGAGGGCGGTGGTGGGGGCGGCGACGACGGCAGTGGGGATCACCGGGTCTCCTCGGGAGCGGGGGCCGGGACGGGCCGGGGGGCGTCGGCGGCGGGGCGACGGACCTCGTCGTGCAGGGCGCGCACCGCGGCGGCCAGCTCGGCCGCGTCGAGGCCGACGCGCCGCCGCCTGGTGGCGTCACCGCGTTCGGTGATCTCGAGCATGCGCACGTTGCCGGCGCCGGCCGGGGCCGCGTCGCGCAGCAGGCCCGCCGACACCAGCTGCCGCACCAGCGCGCTCGTCGAGGGCTCGGAGATGCCGAGGGCACCGGCGAGCTGCTTGCTGGTGATCCCCGGGTGCTCGGAGGTGATGATGAGCGCCACGTGGCGGTGGTAGCTGAGCCCCTCGGGCCGCAACGCCCGCTCGGCGTGCCGGTCGAGCGTCCGCACCAGGTCGTGCAGTTCGTGAGCGAGGTCCACGGCGACCGAATTAGGGTCCTAATTCCCTCTCGTCAAGGGTGCTGCACCGATGCCGGCCGGACGGCCGGGAAGGCCGTGACAAGGACGCTTGACACGTGGCGTGCGGGAGGGGATGCTCGGGACCATGACAAACGACCTTGACACCAGGCAGCACAGCGACGGCGACCGCGCACGGACCCGGGCCTACCTGCGCGAGTTCGTCCCGGCGATGGTCGGCTACGTCGTCGTGCTGATCGCCGTGGGCACCTTCGGCGACCTCGACGGCGACAGCCCCTGGCGGTTCCTCTGGGCGCTGCTGCCGGTCCTGCCCGTGCTCGCGGTGGTGCGCGCCGTGGCGCGGGCGCTGCGGCGCTCCGACGAGTACGCCCAGCTGCTCCAGCTGCGCGCCCTGGCCGTCGGGTTCGCCGTCGCCATGACCGCCTGCGTGGTCCTCGGCCTGCTGGAGTCCGCGGGCCTGGTGGTGCCGGTCGCCCCGTGGCTGGCCTTCGGGGCGGGGATGCTCTCCTGGGCCGTGGCCGCCGGTGTCGCGCACCGCTGAGCGCGGAGCGAGGACCCACCGGTGAAGAACCGCATCCGCGAACTGCGCACCGAGCGCGGCTGGACGCAGGCCGCGCTGGCCGACCACCTGGACGTCTCCCGGCAGACCGTCAACGCCCTGGAGACCGGCCGCTACGACCCCAGCCTCCCCCTGGCCTTCCGCCTCGCACGCCTGCTGGGCGAACCCCTCGAGACCATCTTCGAACCCGACGAGCACGACGAGACCGCGCACGCCCGCTGAGCAGCGGGCAGGATGCCACCGGGCCGCCGAACCGCGGCGGCCGACGGGGAGGAGCGTCGTGGAGCAGCAGCACTGGTGGACGGCCCGCTCCGACCGGCCCCTGTGGGGCGCCTGGTCCAACCTCGCCAGCCCGGGCGCCGTCGGCACCCTGGCCCGCTCGGGCGCGGACTGGGTGCTCCTGGACGCCCAGCACGGCGAGCACGACGACCGCTCGGTGCGCGAGTGCCTGCGGGAGGCCGGCGCGGGAGCCGCACCGCTGCTCGTGCGCCCGGGTCGCCTGGACGTGCAGGAGATCGGCCGCGCCCTGGACGTCGGCGCCGCCGGGGTGGTCGTGCCGATGGTCAGCACCCCGCAACAGGCCCGCACCGCCGCCCGCGCCTGCCGCTACTCCCCCGCCGGTGAGCGCAGCTGGGGGCCGCACGCCCTGCTCACCGGCCGCCCGCCGACAGCGCCGGCCGACGCGGACGCGCAGGTGCTGTGCGCGGTGATGGTGGAGACCCGCGAGGGCCTGGCGAACGTCTCGGCCATCGCCGCCGTCGAGGGCGTGGACGTCGTGTTCGTCGGGCCCTTCGACCTGTCGCTGGAACTGGGCACCGACGTCGAGGCGCTGCTCGCCGCCGACGGCCCCGACGACCCGCTGCCCACGGTCGTGCGGGCCTGCGCGCAGCACGGCGTCGTGCCGGGGGCGTTCGGGGTCGGGGCGGCGCGCGCCGCGCGGTTCCGGGACCTGGGTTTCCGCTTCGTCGCCGCGTTCGCCGACACCGAACTGCTGGCCGGAGGTGCCCGGGAGCGCCTGGCCGCGCTGGGCGGACCCGCCTAGGGTCCCGCCCGTACCTGGAAGGGACGACCCGGGAGGCGGGCGGTGCAGCACCGGCGGGAACTCGTCGACGTCGAGACGGAGGGCACCGGCTCGGCGCCCTGGACGGCCACCGTGCTGCCCGGGCGGGGGTACGGCTGCGACGCGCCGTTGCTGCGCGCCACCCGCTCGCTGCTGCGGGAGCGCGGGTGGACGGTGCGCACCGTCCGCTGGAGGGACGAGGCGCCGGGAGCGGAGGACGTCACCGCCCTGGGCCGGGAACTGCTGCCGCCGGCCGGGACCGGGAGGCACCTGGTGGTGGCGAAGTCCCTGACCACCCGGCTGCTGCCGCTGGCCGCCGAGCGGGGTCTGCCCGGCGTCTGGCTGACCCCGCTGCTGGGCGAGCAGGAGGTGCGCGCGGCCGCGGCCCGCGCCACGGCACCCACCCTGCTGATCGGCGGCGACGCCGACCCGTACGGGGACTCGGCGGTGGCCGCCGCGAGCGGACAGCGGGTGCTGGAACTCCCCGGAGCGGACCACTCCCTGGAGGTCCCCGGGGACGCCGAGGCGTCCCGCGCCGCGCTCGACGACGTCGTGGCCGCCGTGCGGGGTTTCCTGGACGACGTGGAGCGTGCGGTGCCGTGAGGCCGGTCCCCGAGTCGGTCGCTGCGCTAGCGTGACCGGCGTGGCGCAGTTCAAGGTCTACGGTCGCGGCGACGTCCTGCGGCCTGTGCGGCCCGTGCTGTCCGACGTCCTGCACGAGGCCGCGGTCGACGTCCTCGGCCTGCCCGCGGAGAAGCGGTTCCACCGGTTCTTCCCCATGGACGCCGAGGACTTCCCCACCCTCACCGGCCGCAGCGAGCGGTACACCGTCGTCGAGGTGCTCATGTTCGCCGGCCGCAGCACCACGACGAAGAAGGCGTTCTACCGCAGGCTGTTCCAGGACTTCGAGGACCACCTGGGCATCACGCCCACCGACCTGGAGGTCGCCGTCCTGGAAACCCCGCGCCACGACTGGGCGATCCGCGGGGCGCCCGGCGACGAGCTGGACCTGACCTACCGCGTCCAGGTGTGACGACCACCCGGGCGGGAAACCCGTGGCCGCCCCCGGCCGCACCTCCTACCGTGGCCGGGTGACGAACCACCCCCACGCCGGCGAGGAGGCCCGCCGCATCGCCGAGGCCGGCACGGTCCTGCGCACCCAGGTGGGCAGCGGTGTGCACGGCACCGCGCTGGCCGGGCAGGACGACCGCGACGAGATGGGCGTGTGCCTGGAACCCGAGCGGTACGTCACCGGCCTGGCCCGGGTCCGCACCCCCGGCGGCCGGCTCGTGCCGTTCGAGCAGTACGAGTTCCACACCGCCTGGGAACGCCCCCTGGGGTTGCGGGAGCGTTCCGGCCCGGGCGACCTGGACGTCGTCGTGTACGGGGCGCGCAAGTGGGCGCGCCTGGCGCTGGCCGGGAACCCCACCGTGCTGCTGCCCCTGTGGGTGCCGGACGCGGAGGTGGTGGCGGTGACGGACGCCGGGCGGGAACTGCGCCGCGAGGCCGGGCGGTTCGCCAGCCGTGCCGCGGGTCGGCGGTTCTTGGGGTACCTGCGCGCGCAGCGGCAGGTGCTGACGGGTGAGCGGCGGCCCGGTGCGGCACGGCGGGCGCGCGCCGCCTCCCCCACCGACCACGCGCTGAAGCCCGCCGCGCACGCCCTGCGGCTGGGCGTGCAGGGGCTGGAACTGCTGCGCACCGGGCGCGTCACGCTGCCCGTGCGGGAACCGGAACTGTCGGAGCTGCGCGCCGTGCGGCGCGGGGAACGCACCCTCGCGCAGGTCCTGGCGCGGCTGGACGCGCTCGAGGCGGACCTGGAGCGGGAGTGCCGCACCGCGGACCTGCCCGAGGGCGCCGACCGCACCTGGGTGGACGGTTGGCTGCACCGCTCCTACGAGCGCTTCTGGGAGCGCGCAGCCTGACGGCCCCCGCCCCCACCGGCGGTGCCGGTGGGGGCGGGGACACCGGATCAGGCGGCGGTACCGCTGGTGCTCGAACCGGCGGTGCTCGAACCGCCGGTGCTCGAACCGTCCGTGCTGTCGGCGGAACCGCCGCGCCGCCCGCCCCCGCGCCCGCCGCCCTTGCCGGCGGCGAACTCCTGGTCGATCGCCGCGGCGACCTGCTCGGGCAGTTCCGCGATGCGCTCGTCGGCCTGCTCCTGGGTCAGCCGCCCGTCGGTGACGGCCTGCTGCACCCGCTCCTCGCCCGCCGCCACGAGGGCGTCGACGAGGGCCTGCTCCTCCACGCCCTGGTCGGCGGCCACGCTCGCCAGCGTGGCACCGTCGGCCTGCAGCGCGGTGCGCAGCTCGTCGGTGCCCAGGCTCAGCGCCTCCGCGGCCGCGTCCAGGTCCAGCGCCCGGCCGCCGCCGAACCCGCCGTGGCCCCCACCGCCGCGCAGCGCGTCGGAGGAGTCCAGCGTCTCGGCCACCGCGTCGGCCTGGTCCTGGGTGATGGTGCCGTCGCCGACCAGCCCGGCCAGGGCGTCCTTGATGGACTGCAGCCGGTCGGCGACGCCCGAACCGCTCGTGGCCGACGTGCCGGTGGTGGCGGCCGACGCCAGCGGCGCGCCGATCAGCACCAGCCCGAGGCCGCTCGCGGCGACGACGCCCGCCGTGCCCGCGGCCACGGTCCTCTTGGTGATCCTCATGGTGTCCCCCGATCGGTGGGGCCGGGTGTCTCCCGGCTCCCCACCTGTGTCGGGCGGGTACCTGTGGCGGCCCTGTGCTGGGCCCCGCGACGACCTGGGAAACGCCGCCGTTCAGGTGCGGCCCGCGGCCTCCTGCTCCAGCGCCGCCAGGTCCACCAGCAGGCTCGCCGCGCCGTACAGCCGGTCGCTGAGGGCGTCCACGCCCGGCGACAGGACGGTCAGCTCCCCGCGCTCGGCGAGGTCGGCGAAGATGCCGTCGTTGCTGACGACGAGGAACTCCGCGGGGTCGGGGACCTCCGCGGCGGCCTCCAGCAGCACCAGGTCCGCCACGTCCGGGCCCGCGGCCACGGCCCGTGCGCGCCGCGCGAACTCGCCCAGCCACGGGCGCGAGCGCGCCACCGCCCCCGCCTGGCCCGCCAGGGTGACGTGGTCGGCCTGGCGGGCCAGCTCCACCACCACCCCCAGCCGGGCGCGCAGCCGCCCCTTCACGGCGCGCAGGTTGTCCAGGTCCACCAGCAGCACGCGGGCGGAGCCGTCGGTGCCGGACCACACCGGGTAGTCCCGCACGAGGGCGCGCAGCGCGTCGCCGTACAGGTCGGGGCCGGCGTCCACCTCTTCCGGCGAGGGCAGGTCGTCGAGGCTGAACCACTCGTAGTCGTCCCGCCAGCTCGGTCCACCGCCCAGTCCCACGGCGTGATCCTCCCAGGTCGGGCGCCCCGGAGCGCGCCACCGGCACGGGGCGCGTCCCCGGCGCCACCGGCCGGGGGCAGGATGGTGCCGGTGAGCGACGACCCGGAACTCCTCGGCGGCGCCGTCCTGCACGGCGGTGAGCGCGCGACGCTGACCCTGCAGCGCGAGTACCCGCACCCGGTGGCGGCGCTGTGGACGGCGCTGACGGTCCCGGAGGTGACGCGCCGCTGGTGGGCGGCGCTGCGGGCGGACCTGCGACCCGGCGGGGAGTTCTCCCTGATGTGGCTGAACGGCGACCCGGCCGAGCTGGAGTGGTGGCCCGGTCGGGTGACGGAGCTGGACCCGCCGCGGCTGCTGGAGCACACCAGCTCCGAGCACGGCCTGCTGCGCTGGGAGCTGGAGCCGGTGGAGGCCGGTGCGCTGCGGGCGCGCACCCGGCTGCGGCTGACGAACGAGCTGGAGGGCGAGGACGCCTGGGTGCCGATGTCGCTGGCGGTGTGGCACCTGCACCTGGAGGCGCTGGAGCGGGCGCTGACCGGCGGCGCGGTGGACTGGCTGGACTGGTCCGTCACCTCCAGCGCCCGCCTTCGGCTGCTGCGCGCCGCCTACGCCGCGCACCTGCCCACCCCCTGACCCCTCCCCTTCCCGCGGTGATCTTGCACGGTTGAGCCCTCAACCGTGCATGGACGGGATCTCCCTGACCACGTCCGTCACCCCCGACGGGCTGGGG
>NZ_JBJLSE010000117.1:0-11337 GCF_050871845.1 Kineococcus arenarius subsp. arenarius | reverse complement strand
GTGATCAAGGAAGTTGCAACTTCCTTGATCACCGAAGGGGAGGGGTGTGACGTTTCAGGGGGGCGGTTCGGGGGCACCCCCCGTACGTCGGGGCAACGGCCGTGGCGCAGCTGCGCAGGCCGACGTGGAGCCGTCGCGGGCCCCGGCGCGTGACCGGCCCGCCCCCCTGCTCTGGAGACAGCCCGTGCCCGGCAGTTCGCCGTCCCCCGACCCCACCGCCGCGGACCGGGAGGTGAGGTCCTGCCCGCCCCCGCAGCGCGCCGGCGCGCCCGGCGCTCCCCGGCCGCGCGCCGACGAGGTGCCCGAGCGCGCCACCGCCGTCGCGGACGCCGCGGCCGCGGACGTCGCCCCCTCCACCGCCGGGCCGGCGGTCCCCGAACCGCTGGGCGACCAGCGCCCCGCACCGCCCCGCACGTTCGGCCTGGTGGTCCTGCTGGGCTCCATGGCGGCGCTGGGGGCGATCAACACCGACCTGTACCTGCCGTCCCTGCCGCAGGTGGCCGACGACCTGGGTGCCACCGCCTCGGCCACCCAGCTGACGATCACCGTCGTCCTCGTCGGGATGGCGCTGGGGCAGGTCGTCGTCGGCCCGCTCAGCGACCGCTACGGCCGCCGGCCGCCGGTGGTGGTCGGGTTCGCCCTCTTCGCGGTGGCGTCGCTGCTGTGCTCGGTGGCGCCCAGCCTGCCGGTGCTCGTGGGGCTGCGGTTCCTGCAGGGCCTGGGCGTGGCGGCGGGCGCGGTGACCGGCATGGCGGTGGTGCGCGACCTGTTCACCGGCTCCGTCGCCGCGCGGCTGATGTCGCGGCTGGTGCTGGTCATCGGGGTGGCGCCGCTGTTCGCGCCGACGGTCGGCGGGGCGCTGGCCGGCGTGGCGGGGTGGCGGGCGGTGTTCGTCGTGCTGGCGGTGGCGGGCGTGGTGCTGCTGCTGGCCGTGCGCCGGCGCCTGCCGGAGACGCGCCCGGACGTCGCCGACGCCGGCACCGGTCCGGGGGTGCGCGACACCCTCGGGCAGGCGCTGCGCACCTACGCCCGGCTGCTGCGCGACCGGCGGTTCGTCGGGTTCGCCCTGCTGCCGGGCCTGGCCATGTCGGTGATCGTCTGCTACGTCTCCGTCTCGCCGTTCGTGCTCCAGGAGGTCCACGGGCTCTCCACCGGGCAGTTCTCCCTGCTGTTCGCGGTCAACGGGGTCGCGCTCGTCGGGGGCACCCAGCTCAACGCCGCGCTGGTGGGGCGGTTTGCCCCGCTGACGCTGCTGCGCGTCGGCGTCCCGGCGACCGCGGTGCTCGCGCTCGTCCTGCTGGCGGTGGTCCTGACCGGGGCCGGCGGCCTGGCCGGCCTGCTGGTGGCCCTGTGGTTCCTGCTGGGCAGCGGCGGGCTGATCTCGCCGAACGCGGTCACCTGCGCGCTCGCCGAGCACGGCCGCACCGCCGGCTCGGCGGCCGCGCTGGTGACGGCCGCGCAGTTCGGCCTCGGCGGTGCGGTGGGCAGCGTGGCCGGGGCGCTGGGCGGGGACGAGCGCGCCATGGCGGTGGTCATGGTCGGTGCCGCGCTGGCGGCGTGCTGCTCGCTGCTGGTCGCCGTTCGCGCCCGGCCCGCTGCGGCCGCCCCCGCGAGCTGACCGGGGCGTCCCGTCGCGCGGACGACCCCGTGCTGCCGGCGCTGCGCTGCCCCGTCACCGTCCTGCCCGGCTGACCGGCGCCGCGACTGGCACGATGGACCGGTGAGCACCGAGGCGCCCGCCAGCACCGTCGACGACGCCGCGGAGGCGGAGTTCGCCGCCGCCTGGCGGCTGGTCGCCACCGACCTCGACGGCACGGTCGTGCCGCGCGAGCGGCCCCTCTCCCGCCGCACCCTGGACGCGTTCGCCGCCTGCGCGGCCGCCGGCATCCCCGTCGTGCCGGTGACGGGCCGCCCTCCGCGGTGGGTGACCCCGCTGGCGGCCGAGGCGGGCCTGCGCGGCCGGGTGGTGTGCGCGAACGGCGCGGTCGTGTTCGACCTGGACGCCGGCGAGGTGGTGCACCAGCACCCGATCGGCACCGACGTGGTGCGCGAGGTGACGCGCCGGCTGCGCGAGGTGCTGCCGGGCACGGGGTTCGCGCTGGAGGCCGTCAGCGGCTTCCAGCGCGAGGACTCCTACGCGACGCGCTTCGACACGGGCATGGAGCAGCGGGTGGGACCGCTGGAGGAGCTGCTGGCGGGCAGCCCGCCGGTGGTGAAGGTCCTGGCCAAGTGCCCGGGGGTCTCCAGCGACGACATGCTCGAGGCGGCGCGGGGAGCGGTGGGGGAGCTGGTTTCGGTGACGCACTCCAACGCCGTCGACTCCCTCGTCGAGGTGATGGCGCTGGGCGTCAGCAAGGCGAGCACCCTGGCGGAGGTGGCGCGCGAGCGCGGGGTCGGCCCGCGGGGCGTGGTGGCGTTCGGGGACATGCCCAACGACCTGGAGATGCTGCGCTGGGCCGGGCGCTCGTACGCGGTGGCCGACGGGCACCCGGACGCGCTGGCCGCGGCGGACGGCGTCGCGCCGGCGTGCGGGGACGACGGGGTGGCGCGGGTGCTGGAGCGGCTGCTCAGCCGCCGTGCGGGGTGATGCGGGCAAGACCGGCAGTCGCGGCCGGTGCCGGTGGTCCTGCTGGCGCTGCCCAGGACCACCGACTCCAACGGCGCGCTTACCGATCGGTCAGCTGTTGACCCACGTGTAGTAGAAACCCGGTCCTCGCCGAACGGGGCGGCTCGGGGCGAGGGATCCCTCGGCTTCGAGCGCTTTCAGCACTGCTCCCACGTTGGTCGGGGAGGCGCCCACGATGCTGCCGAGTTCGGTAGTGCTCACCCGGCCACGGTTCTTGGCCCAGTCGGCGGCGATCTGCGACCGGCTCGGGGCTCGCCGGCGTTGCCCCGTGTACGCATCAGCGGATGCGAGGGCCTCGAGTGCTTGAGGTGTCAAGTGCCACGCCGGCCGGGCGTCGGCGGGAGTGCCCACCACCACGTCGATCAACGGAGCACCGCCCGTCGTCGCGCTCTCCAGGGCTCCGATCGTGGATCGCGCCTCCAGGAGGCTCCGCTGAAGCACCGGAGCACTCACCTCCTCGTCGACCCACCAGCGCTCGACGAGGTGTCGCAGCACGAGCAGGGAGTTGAGGTTGTTCCTGTGGTGCGCGGGCTCGATGGTCGTGAGGAAGCGCATCCAACCTTCGTCCACGATGTCACCGACGAGAGCGGTACGGACACGGGGTCCGGCCACCTCTTCGATGACGGGTGGTGCGTGACCTACGCGGATCATCTCCCGCACCATGCGGTCCACGCCGATCCCTTCACGCTCCGCGACCCGCAAGGACGCGAACAACTCGCTCAGCGCCCTGTTCCGGGGCTGCGAGGGGTGCGTGATGATGTTGGCTGGAGTGACCCCGCCGATGAAGCCGCCAGGTGATGTCACCACCAACGTCGTCCCCTCGTGTTCGACCAGGGTGGGGTCTGTGCTGCTCCAGTCCCGGTGGACGCAGCCGTTGACGATGGTTTCACGCACCGCTCCGTCGGGGAGCTGCCGGACTTGCCCGGACACCAGGCCGACCGGCAGGTGGCGTACGGGGTTGACGGCTCGTATGGCCTGCTCGGTGTCGTACAGGTCTTCCACCAGCCCGCGTGCGGCCGTGCGGATCCTGTTGGTGCTGTCACCTCCGGCCGCTTCTCTCCTGATGTAGTCGATGGCGGGTACGGAACGGCCCACGAAGGCGATCGCTCCCGCGTTCGTGAGGTGCCCGTCACCGGTCAGCACGTTCAGCCGCGTGAGCAGGTCGCCGGCTGGAAGCTCTGCCAGTTCGAGGGCGTGGTCTTCACCGGATGCTCTGAGGTAGTCCCTCGCACGTTCGAGCGCGCTCGCGCGCACGTCGTGCAGGGTCAGGGTCGAAGCCTGTGCGGACCAGTCCCAGCCCAGACGCCAGAGTCGACGTTCGTGCCAGGTGCTCGCATCGACCTCGACGCAGGAGTCGTCCACTCGCCACCTCACCTTGCTGTCGACCCGGATGGGCTCGACCGCTTCGGGGCAGTGCAGCAGGAGCAGGCGAACGCCGCGGATGGAGTGCTCTCGGGCACTCACGGTCAACTGGCGCTGAGTCAAGTCGTAGATCCTGCGACGCAACCACTCGGCTTCGAGGTCGGTGCCGATCAGCGTCCCGTCGTCGGCCGCGCCGACGACGAGGTACCCACCACCGTCGGTGTTCGCCATGCAGGCGGCTTCCACGGCGAGGGCTTTGGCAGCCGTTTCGCCGCGGGGCTGAGAGGGGAGGACGGTGCCGTTGCGGCGACGCCCCGCTTCTTCCTTGAGGTCGACGTGCCGGGACTCCGTGGGAGCCTCGCCGGTGCCGACGGACCCTGCGGCGAGGGCCGCGAGCACTCGCTGCAGCTCGGCCTGCAAGGGGTCCGCGCCGAAAGTTGTCATGGTGTCCCCTTGTCACGCGCGATCATAATTTAGCACCTGCTAAATTATGTCTCAGTGCTCCGGGGAAGGGCAAGCACAAGTAGTCGCCGCGGCGGACGGCGTCGCGCCGGCGTGCGGGGACGACGGGGTGGCGCGGGTGCTGCAGCGGCTGCTCAGCCGCCGTGCGGGGTGACGACCCCGATGCCGCGCACGAGGACGGGCACGCCGTCCACCGTCTCGGGCAGCTCGGGGCGGTCCGCGTCGTCGGTGACGTTGACCTTCACCGCCCACGACTGCCGCCACTTGGTCAGGCCGATGCCGTTGACGCGCGAGTCACCGCCCACCATCTGACGGACGTGCGCCTTCGCGGCGCGCGCGGCACCGACCTCGCCCCGGGAAGAGGGGGCCACACCTGAGGTGTCACCTGGGCTCACACGACCAGTGTCGCACCGAGGGCGTCGAGCACAAGGCCGATCGGGTTGCAGAACGTCAGGCCGGTGCCGTCCTCGCCGCCGCGCTCGCTGCCGGCGAAGAGCAGCCCGACGGCCTGGCGGGTGTCGGGGCGGTACACCAGGGAGCCGGAGTCGCCGCCGGCGGAGAACGCGCCGCCGGTGCCGGTGACCTCCACCTGCCCGTCGAAGCTCACCACCCCGACGGGGTACTCCACGGCCACGTCGTCCAGCTCGATGGCGCTGACGCGCCCGCGGGTGCGCCCGGTGGTGCGCCCGGCCTTCTCGACCACCACCTCGTCGTCGGCGTCGGCCCAGCCGACCAGGCGCCCCACCGGGTAGGAGGGGTCGTGGCCCTCGGCGTCGTCCAGGAGCGTCAGCGCGGCGTCGACGGTGTTGCCGCCGCCGGCCTCCAGCGGCACCGCGCGCGCCAGGCGGCCGACGCGGTCGCGCTCGCGCCCGCCGTCGGCGGGACCGGGCTGCAGGACGGGGTCGTCCAGGGCGGCCTGGTCGGAGTCGGCGACGACGTGGTTGTTGGACAGGGCGTACAGGCCGTCGGAGCCGGTGACGGTGACGAAGGCGCCCAGGGTGCCGGCGGTGACGTCGCGGTGCGCGATGGACAGACCGGGGTGCAAGGGGCGCACCCGGCGCCGCAGCTGCTCGGGGGTCCAGGTGCGGCCCTCGACGGGGGTGGACAGGGCCCGCACGCGGCCGACGTCGCGCACGTCCAGCTCGGCGGCGGCGGCGGTGCCGGCGAGCGCGCGCGCCTGGTCGAGCAGGGCGTCGCCGCGCACGCCGGAGTGGCGCACGGCCACGCCGTAGCGGGGGCCGCCGGGGCCGTGGCCGAGCACGCTGATCCCGACGCTGGCGACGCCCTGCGGCGCGGCCAGCGAGGCCACCGCGACCGACCGGGCCCGCAGCCGGGCCTTGAGCTCACGCGCGTTGTCGATGTGCACCGCTGCATCCCCCAGGTGGAAGCCGTCCGTGGTCTGACGAGCACACTCTGACAGGGGACTCCGACAGGGGCCCGGGTGCGCGCCGCGCGCGGGGCGCGGCCGGTCAGCGCAGCCCGGCGAGCTCCTCGGCGCGCAGCACGGCCCGCTCCACCGCGTCCACCGAGCCGCCGCCGACGCGGACCATGGCGGCCGCCTCGGCGACCTGGGCGCAGGCGGTGGCGGTGCGGGTCAGGCGCCGGTGCACCTCGGGGTGCCGGCCCTCGGGCCCGGCGGGCACGGTGAACCCCTCGGACGGGGCCTCCGCCTGCGCGCGCAGGCACGCGGCGCGCACGGCGCGGGCCACGAGGTCCACCCGGGGCAGGTAGGCCTCCAGCGCGGTGCGCTCCGGACCGGGCGGGCAGCCGTCGACGACCTGCTCGACGCGGCGCACCGCCCGGTCCACGGAGTGCTCGGCGCGCGACCACACCCCCCGGCCCAGCGGGTCGGGGGTGCGGCGCCAGAACGCGAGCTTCAGGACGCCCGCCTCACAGGTACTGGCCGGTGCCGCCGGGCTGCACGCGCGGCACCCCGCCGCGCGCCTGCCCGGGCGCGGAGCCCGCCGGTCCCGCTGCGCCCGGCAGCGCCCGGCGCATCTCCTGCAGCTGCGCCTGGGCGGCCATCTGCTGGGCGACGAGCGCGGTCTGGATGCCGTGGAACAGGCCCTCGAGCCAGCCGACGAGCTGGGCCTGGGCGATGCGCAGCTCGCTCTCGGAGGGAGCGGCCCCCTCGGCGAAGGGCAGCGCGATGCGGCGCAGCTCCTCCACCAGGTCGGGGGCCAGCCCGTCCTCCAGCTCGGAGAGGGAGCGGGCGTGGATCTCGGCGAGGCGGTGCCGACCGGCCTCGTCCAGGGGCGCGGAGCGCACCTCCTCCAGCAGCTGCTTGACCATGCTGCCGATGCGCATGACCTTGGCGGGCTGGCTGACCAGGTCCGCCGGGCCGGGCTCACCCTCCTCGGGCGGTTCGGCGATGCCCATGCCCTGGGGGGTGACGACGACCACGCGCGGGTCGGCGCCGTCGGCGGGATCGCGCCGCACGTCCGGCGGCGTGGGGTCTTCCGGGGGCTGGTGGGAGGGCTGCTGGGACATGCCCCCCATCCTGCCGTCAGCCCCGCGCGCGCACCTCCCGCGGCAGGGCCGCGGCGGCGAGCAGGACGGTGGCGGCCACGGCCAGGCCGGGGGCCGCCACGGCCGCGCCCAGGCCGGCGCCGGGCCAGGCGTAGGCGGCGACCAGGGCCAGCGCGCAGGCGGCCGGCACGCCGGCGGCCAGGGCGGCGACGGCGCCGGGGCGCCCGCGCACCCACCGCCCGCGCCGGCCCCACGGCAGGGCCAGGGCGAGGGCGAGGACGGCGGTGCCGACGAGCGCGGAGGCCAGCGGGTCGCTGACGCGGTGCCAGCCGTCGGCGACGACCATGGCGCCCATCGCGCCGGAGGCCAGCGCGCCCAGCGGCGCCAGCAGCACCCGCCAGCGCGGCGGGGCGGCCACCAGCAGGCCCAGGCACACGCCGAGCACGCCGGCGGTGTGACCGCTGGGCAGGCTGTTGCCGCCGTTGGCGTAGGCCTCCAGCAGGTCCGGGCGGTCCAGCAGGACGAGCTTGAGCAGCTCCGTCAGGCCCAGGGTGCCGGCGGCGACGCCCAGCCCCAGGGCGGCGCGGCCCGGTGCCCGGCGGGCCAGCCCGGCGAGGGCGACGGCGGCGGCGCCGGCGAGCAGGTGGTGCGGCTCCAGGTGCCCGGCCAGGTCGAGCAGCCGCTCGGCCGGCGCGGGCAGCCCGGCGTCGGGGGAGCGCAGGGCCAGGCGGTGCACGGCGTCCTCGGCGGCCTGCCCGCGCGCGGTGCGCACGCACACGACGTACAGGGCGGCGAGGGCGGCGGCGTGCAGGGCGGCGGTCGCCGCGTAGCGGCCGAGGCCGCGGCGGCCGGGGCTGCGCAGGGTGGGCGCCGGGGCCGTGGGGGCGGTGCTGGACGTCACCTCCCCACTGTGCGGCACGCGTGCGCGGGCTGCGTCGCCGGAGCGTGCAGAGCCCGCGCACGTCGTGCGGGGGAGTGGGGGGAGTGCGCCGGGTCAGCGGGAGGCGCGCTCCAGCGCGGCGACCTCCTCGCCGCTCAGCTCCAGGTCGATCGAGGCCAGCAGCGGGGCGACCTGCTCGACGGTGCGGGCGCTGGCCAGGGGGGCCAGCACGGTGGGCTGGTGCCGCAGCCAGGCCAGCGCCACGGTGGCGACCTCGGTGCCGTGGGCGGCGGCGACCTCGTCGAGGGCGGTGAGGACCCGCTGCCCGCGGGGGGACTCCAGGTGGGCGGACGCCTTGGCGCTGCGGGCGCTGTCGGCGCTCTGCCCGGGGCGGTACTTGCCGGACAGGAACCCGGAGGCGAGGGAGAAGTACGGCACCATCGCCAGGCCGTTGGCGGCCACGACGTCGGCGGGGCCGGACTCGTAGTCCTCGCGGGCGACGAGGTTGTACTCGTTCTGCAGCGCGGTGTAGGCGGTGAAGCCCTCGCGGCGGGCGGTCTCCAGGGCCTGCTCCAGGCGGGGGCCGGTGAAGTTGGAGGCGCCGAGGGCGCGGACCTTGCCGGCGGCGACGAGCTCGTCGAAGGCGCCGAGGGTCTCCTCCATCGGCGTGCCCTCGTCGTCGGCGTGGGCCCAGTACAGGTCGATGCGGTCGGTGCCCAGGCGCTGCAGGGAGGCGTCGACGGCCTTGCGGATCGTGTCGGCGGCCAGGCCCTCCAGGCCGGGGGCCTTGCCGACCTTGGTGGCCAGCACGACCGCGTCGCGCTTGCCGGACTTCGCGAACCAGCGGCCCAGGATCGTCTCGGAGATGCCGGCGCCGCCCTCGCTCCAGGCGGAGTAGACGTCGGCGGTGTCGATGAAGTCGCCGCCGCCGTCGACGAAGGCGTCGAGCACGCGGTGCGACTCGGCCTCGTCGGAGGTCCAGCCGAAGGTGTTGCCGCCCAGGCACAGGGGGCGGACGTCGAGGTCGGAGGTTCCGATGCGGGTCATGGGGTCCACCCCAGCACCGTCGGGCGCGGTGCGCTCGCGGAGCACTCGTCCAGCGCACGATGTGCGCACTGTGCACTTGACGCTCACTTTGCACTGGGTGCAAATTAGAAGGGTGCCCACCGTCCCGCCCCTCGCACCGCTGCGCGAGCGCCGCCGCGCCGAGACCACGGCCGCCGTCGCCCGCGCCGCGCTCGACCTGGCCTGCGAGCGCCCCTGGGCCGAGGTGACCGTCGACGACGTCGCCGCCCGCTCGGGCATCTCCCGCCGCACGTTCTTCAACTACTTCCCGTCCAAGGACGAGGCGCTGCTGCACTTCGCGCCCGGCTGGGAACCGGACCTGCTGGCGGCGTTCCGCACCGGCTCCGGACCGGCCCTGGACGCCCTGGAGGAGGTGCTCGTCACCCAGACCGAGCGCTCCGTCGCCCACCGCGAGGACAGCCGCCGCCTGTTCGGCGTCGTGCACGACAACCCCGTCCTGCTGCCGGTCGTCCTGGGGCGCATCGCCGCCGCCGAGGAGGAGCTGGTCGAGGCCGTGCGCCGGCGCGAACCCGACGGCGACGACGTGCGCGCCCGCGTGCTGGCCGCCTGCGTCACGACCCTGTCGCGCCTGTCCGCGCAGTGCTGGATGGACGACCCGGCCGCCGACCCCGTCGCCACCGTGCGCGCCGCCTTCGCCGCCCTGCGCGGCATCACCCGCTGACGCGGGCCCCGACAACCCCCACCGCCCCGCACCGCACCCAGGAGACGCCCGTGACCGCCACCGCACCACCCGCTCGGCAGGGGGCCGACCGCGCCCCCCGCATCGGGTGGATCTTCGCCTCCCTCATGCTCGTCATGCTGCTGGCCTCCCTCGACCAGACGATCGTCGGCACCGCGCTGCCCACGATCGTCGGCGAGCTCGACGGCCTGGAGCACATGAGCTGGACGATCACCGCCTACACGCTCGCGCTGACCGTCGCCATGCCGGTCTACGGCAAGCTCGGCGACCTCGTCGGCCGCAAGAACCTGTTCCTGCTGGCCATCGCCCTGTTCCTGCTGGGTTCCGCGCTGTGCGGGTTCGCGCAGGGCATGGTCGAGTTCGTCCTGTTCCGCGGCCTGCAGGGCCTCGGCGGCGCCGGACTGATGATCATGTCGCAGACGATCATCGCGGACGTCGTGCCCGCCAAGGACCGCGCGAAGTTCATGGCCCCCATGGGCGCCGTCTTCGGCGTCTCCGCCGTCGCCGGCCCGCTGGTGGGCGGCTGGCTCACCGACTCCGTCGACTGGCGCTGGGTGTTCTGGATCAACCTGCCGCTGGGCGCCGTGGCGCTGGCCGTGTCCGCGCTGACGATCCACCTGCCGAAGCGCAGGAACACCGCCCGCATCGACTACGCCGGCATGGTCACCCTGGCCCTCGCGCTGACCGGCCTGGTGCTGGTCGCCAGCTGGGGCGGCACCGAGCACGCGTGGGGCTCGGCGACGATCCTGGGCCTGGGCGCCGCCACCGTCGTGCTGGCCGCGGCGTTCGTCCTGATCGAGCTGCGCGCCCCCGAGCCCGTCATCCCGATGCGCCTGTTCCGCAACCGCACGTTCGTCGTCACCACGCTGCTCGGCCTCGTCGTCGGCGCCGGGATGATGGGTGCGCTGGCCTACCTGCCCACCTACCTGCAGATGGCCTACGGCGTGGACGCCACCGAGTCCGGGCTGCTGCTGCTGCCCATGGTCGTGGCGCTGCTGGTCACCAGCATCGGCTCCGGCGCCGTGGTCTCCAGGACCGGCCGCTACAAGGCGCTGCCGATCGCCGGCACCCTCGTCGCCGGTGCGGGCATGTTCCTCATGTCCACCCTGGAGCTGTCCACCCCGCTGTGGCTGCTGTGCGCGTACGTCGCCGTCCTCGGCGCCGGCCTGGGCCTGTTCATGCAGATCATCGTGCTGGCCGTGCAGAACGCCGTGCACCCCCGCGAGATCGGCACCGCCACCTCGTCGAACAACCTGTTCCGCGAGCTGGGCGTCACCGTGGGCGTCGCCGTCCTCGGCACGGTCTTCACCAGCCGCCTCACCGAGCGCCTCGGCGACGCGATCCCCGCCGGGGCCGGCGCCGGCTCGCACGGCACCTCCTCGCTCACCCCGGAACTGGTGCGCTCGCTGCCGCCCGCCGTCGCCGACGGCGTGGTGGACGCCTACGCCACCTCGCTGACGCCGATCTTCCTGTGGCTGGTGCCGATGTTCCTGCTGGGCACGGTCATCGCGCTGTTCCTGCCGGAGGTCCCGCTGGCCTCCACCACCCCCGTCGCCGAGGGCGAGGCGGAACTCCTCGGCGAGCAGGCCGCCGCGCTCGCCGGCGCCCCGGCGGGCGCACCCACGAGCGCGCAGGTGCCCGTGCAGGGTCCGGCGCGGGGTTCCGCGCGCGCCGACGACGAGGTCGCCCCCGGCTCGCGCCCCTGACGGCGGGCGCCGCTCAGGCGCTGCGCAGCGGGCTGCGGCCGGTGACCTCCCCCGGGGGGAGGTCACC
>NZ_JBJLSE010000116.1:0-11430 GCF_050871845.1 Kineococcus arenarius subsp. arenarius | reverse complement strand
TGGGACATGAAGGCCTCTCGGTCGTTGGGCGGACGGCGTCAGACACCTCCACCCAGCACCAAGGGGCCTTCTTCGATCAAGCACCCACCCGGCGTGTCACCAACCTCATGGCCGAGTACAGCTAGCGCGGCAGCCCCGCCCGGCCGCGCGCCGCACCGGTCTCAGAGGCTGCGCAGCACCGCGGTCACGCGACCCAGCACCACGGCCTCGTCGCCGTCGATCGGCTCGTAGAGGTCGTTGCGGGGCAGCAGCTTCACGTGCCCGTCCCGCCGTTGCAGCACCTTGACGGTGGCCTCCCCGTCGATCATCGCGGCCACGACGTCGCCGTTCTCCGCGGTGGGCTGCTGGCGGACCACCACCCAGTCGCCGTCGCAGATCGCCGCGTCCACCATCGAGTCGCCGACCACGCGCAGCATGAAGTGCTCGCCGGTGCCCACGAGCTGCGCCGGCAGGGGGAAGACCTCCTCGACGAGCTGCTCGGCGAGGATGGGGCCGCCGGCGGCGATGCGGCCCACCAGGGGCACGTACGCGACGGCGGGGCGCTCGTCGGCCGCGGTGGTCTCGTCACCGGTCAGGACGCCGTGGGCGGGGCCGGGGGTCACGACCTCCAGCGTGCGCGGGCGCCGGGGGTCCTTGCGCAGGTAGCCGAGGCGCTCGAGGGTCTTGACCTGGTGGGCGACGCTGCTCGGGCTGGTCAGGCCGACCGCCTGGCCGATCTCGCGCATGCTCGGCGGGTAGCCGCGGCGCTCGACCGCCTCGCGGATCGTCTCCAGGACCCTGCGCTGGCGGGTGGTCAGCCCCGCGCGGTCCGGCGGGCCGTCGGGCAGCGGGTGCACCGGTGCCCCGGCCCGGCCGCGGTCGTCCCCGTCCAGCACGTCCGTCACGTCGACTCCCCGTCGTCCCCGGCCGCCGCGGGCGCGCGGCTGCGATCACGCTACCCGTGCGCGGCCGTGAGCTCAAACAGGTGTTCGAACGTGTCGGAGGCGGGTGGCACGGTGCGGGAGCACCCCGGGCGAGCGCGTCGCCGGCTCGCGGCGGGGCTTGCGCGCCACCGGCACCTCGGTGGTACAACATCGACGCCGGTTCGAACACCCGTTCGACCCGGCTCCCGAGCCGGAGGTCCTCACCCGTGAGCAGCACCGCCCTCGCCCTGTTCCCCGCCGCCTGCCGGTCCCGCGAGTCGCGCCCGGCCCCCGTCGCCCGCTGCGCCCCCGCGGCGCGGCGCGCCCGCTCCGCTCGTCCCGCCGCGCGGCGCGGTCCGGGACGCCGCCCCCTGCGGCTGACCCGCCGCGGGCGGCTGAGCGCCACGTGCACGGCGGCCGGCGTGCTCGCGGGGGTGGTGCTGGCGGTGTCCGCGGCGGCGGGCGAGCCGGCCGCGGCCGGCGGGGCGGCGGGCGCGGCGCCGCACGTCGTCACGGTCCTGCCGGGGCAGACCCTGTCGCAGATCGCCGCCGAGCTGGCGCCGGGGGAGGACTGGCGGGAGGTCGCCGCCGCCATCGCGGAGGTCAACGGCCTGGCCTCGCAGGCCCTGCGGGCCGGCCAGCGCCTCACCCTCCCCGAGCTGGACTGACCACGACCGCGTCCCGGCCGTCCGGCGGGCGCGCCGCCGCCGGCGTCCACAGCCGTGCCGCGCGGCTTGCCGCCGCCATCGCCGGCGACGTACCGTCACCCCACGATCAGGACCCCGGGCCGCCCCCGGGTACCGCCGCGGCCACCGGGGCCGGGCGCTGCGCGGGCGGCCGGGACGCCGCGTGGGAGGAACCAGGGGTGCACTGCCCGTTCTGCCGGCACGCAGATTCGCGCGTGGTCGATTCGCGGACGACGGAGGACGGCAGCAGCATCCGCCGCCGTCGCCAGTGCCCGAACTGCTCCAAGCGCTTCACGACGCTGGAGACCGCGAGCCTGTCGGTGGTCAAGCGCTCCGGCGCCACCGAGCCGTTCAGCCGCGCCAAGATCTCCACCGGTGTCCGCAAGGCGTGCCAGGGCCGCCCGGTCAGCGAGGACGACATCGCGCTGCTGGCGCACCGCGTGGAGGAGGCCGTGCGCGCCCAGGGCGCCGCGGAGATCGACGCCCACCAGGTGGGCCTGGCCACCCTGCCGTTCCTGCGGGAGCTGGACGAGGTGGCCTACCTGCGCTTCGCGTCCGTCTACCAGGCGTTCGACTCCCTCGCCGACTTCGAGGCGGCCATCGAGCAGCTGCGCGCCGAGCGCAGCGCCGCCCTGGAGCGCTCGGCGGGCGAGCCGGCCACGGCGGTCGCCCGGGGCTGAGCCGCCCCCGCGCCCCGTGCTCCGTCGGCGCCGCGCGCCCGCGCGGGCGAGAATGGCCCCATGCTGGATCCTGGGTCGCTGTACAACCTCGAGGGCACGCCGCCGGTGCTGGTCGAGCCGCACCTCGTCGTGGCGCTGTCGGGCTTCGTGGACGCCGGGGGTGGCGTGCGGCTGGCCGTGGAGCACCTGCGCGAGGTGTGCGAGCACGAGCTGGTCGCCACCTTCGACGTGGACCAGCTGCACGACTACCGCGCCCGCCGTCCGCTGATGACCTTCGCCGGGGACCGGTGGGAGGAGTACGAGGCGCCGGCGCTGCAGCTGGAGCTGCTGCGCGACGTCGAGGGCTCGGCGCTGCTGCTGCTGACCGGCCCGGAGCCGGACGTGCAGTGGGAGCGCTTCGCCCGCGCCGTGTGGCAGCTCGCGGACCGGCTGGGCGTGCACCGCACGATCGTGCTCAGCGCCGCTCCCACCGCCGTGCCGCACACCCGCCCCAGCGGGGTGACCGCCAGCGCCAGCCGCCCCGAGCTGCTGGAGGGGTACCGCACCTGGGACGTGCAGGCGAAGGTCCCCGGTCACGCCGCCGCTCTGCTGCACCTGCGCGGGGCGCAGGCGGGCCGGGACGTGCTGTCGGTCCTGGCGCACGTGCCGCACTACCTGGCGGCCAACGACTACCCCGACGCGGCCGCGGTGCTGGTGCGCACCCTGGCCGGTGAGACGGGCCTGGCGCTGCCGGTGGACAGCCTGCTGGAGGCGGCCTCGGCCACCCGCGTGGAGGTCGACGCCCAGGTCGCGGACTCCCCGGAGGCCGCGGCGGTGGTGCTGGCGCTGGAGGAGCAGTACGACGCCCAGGGCGACGAGGGCCGCGGGACGGGAGCTGCCAGCGCCTACCTGCCCTCCGCGGAGGAGCTCGGTGCGCAGTTCGAGCGGTTCCTGGCGGGGCAGGAGGAGGACCCGGGCGCGGAGTGAGCCGCGCCGGCGCTCACGTCGCCGCGGTCCTGGAGCCGGTGGTGCCGCTGCTGCCGCCGGGCGCCCCGGACAGGTGGTGCAGCAGCGCCCGCGCGTAGGCGTCCGCGGGGTCGGCCGCCTCGAAGGCGTCGGCGCCGCGCTCATCGAGCAGCAGCACCCGGTGCACGACGCCGTCGCCGACGTCCCGGCGCTCCAGGCGGGTGAACCGCTCGCCCAGCAGCTCGCGCAACTGGTGCTCGGCGGGCAGCCAGCAGGCCTCCGGCTGGTCGACGGCGTCCAGCGCCCACTCGGTGGTGCCGTTGAAGCCGATGACGCGGCCGGTGGGGTGGTCGTGCACCTCGACGGTCATGTCGCTGAGGGTGAACACGTCCTCGTCCATGTCCCGGTCGGGGATGAAGAACCTGTCCCCGGACACCGGGTGCCACTCCAGCCCGGCGGTCTTCAGCTGCAGCGCGAGATCGACGGAGATCACCGCACCAGCATGGCCCCGGGGCACCGCGAGCGCGAGGTGGCGGGCGCCGGGGCGCCCCGCCACCGGACGCGCGGGCGGCTCAGCGCTCGGAGAGCCGGACGAGCATCTTGCCGGTGTTCTCCCCGCGCAGCAGGCCGACCAGGGCGCCGGGCGCCTCCTGCAGCCCCTCGCGGACGGTCTCGCGGAAGACGACGCGCCCCTGCGCGAGCCAGCCGCCGACCTCGCGCTCGAACTCGGCCCGCCGCTCGGCGTGGTCGCCGACGATGAAGCCCTGCAGCCGCAGCCGCTTGCCGACCACGGAGAACAGGTTGCGGGGGCCGGCCGGGGCGTTCGCGAGGTCGCGGGGGGAGTTGTAGGCGGACACGCTGCCGCACAGGGCGAAGCGGGCGAAGTCGTTGGCCGCGGCGATGGCGGCCTCCAGGTGGTCGCCGCCGACGTTGTCGAAGTACACGTCGACGCCGTCGGGCGCGGCCTCGGCGAGGGACTCCAGCACGGGCCTGGCCCGGTAGTCGATGCCGGCGTCGAAGCCCAGGTCGTCGGTGAGGTGGCGGGCCTTGACCGGGCCGCCGGCGCTGCCGACGACGCGCCGGGCGCCGCGCAGCCTCGCGAACTGCCCCACCAGGCTGCCGACGGCGCCGGCGGCGGCCGAGACGAACACCGTGTCGCCCTCGCGCATCGCGGCCACGTCGAACAGCCCGGCCCAGGCGGTGAACCCGACCATGCCCAGCGGGCCGAGCGCCGCGGTCTCGCCCACGCCCTCCGGCAGCTCCAGGCGGCGCACCTGCGCGGCGGGCAGGACGGCGTGCGTGCGCCAGCCCAGGCCGTGCAGCACGAGGTCGCCCGGCGCGAAGCCGCCGGCGCGCGAGTCCTCCACGACGCCGACGGCGGCACCGTCCAGCGCCTGCCCCAGCCGGTACGGCGGCACGTAGCTGGGCACGTCGTCCATGCGCGGGCGCATGTAGGGGTCCACGGACATCACGAGGGTGCGCACCAGCAGCTGCCCCTCGCCGGGCGCGGGCAGCTCGACCTCGGCGAGCTCGAAGTCGTCGGGGACGGGTTCGCCCTGCGGGCGGCGGGCCAGGCGGATCTCTCGGGCGTTCACGCCCCCAGCGTCTCCCCGCCGTGCCGCGCGGCGCGCGGCGGGGTAGACACGTGCCCGGACGAGGTCCCGCCGCCGGCGGGACCGGCAGGCACGACGGAGGGACGGACGACGATGGACACGCAGGTCGCGCGCGAACGGCTGCTCGAGTTGCGGCGCGAGCTGCAGGAGACGATCGAGGGCGTCACCTCGCGCATGGAGGCCGGCGTCACCGCCGACCTGCCCACGGGCGGGCACGACTTCGGCGACGAGGGCGCGCACGAGCAGCAGGCGGCGGAGCAGGACGCCTTCGTGGAGGCCGCGCGCACCCGCCTGGCCGGTGTGGAGGACGCGCTGCGGCGCATCGAGGACGGCACGTACGGCCTCTCGGTGGTCTCCGGCAAGCCGATCCCCGAGGAGCGCCTGGAGGCGCGCCCGGACGCCCTCACCCTGGCGGACGAGGAGCTGTGAGCGGTGCCGGGTGCGGTCCTCAGGGCAGGACCGCGCCCGGCCCGTGGTGGTCGCCGGGCAGGTCGCCGTCGACGGCGGCCAGCACCTGGACCGCCTCCAGCCGCACCGGTCCTGAGGTGGTCAGGAACGCCGTGTCGGCCGCGTCCCGACCGGTGGCGATGCGCAGCAGCGTGGCGCGCGGGGCCAGGCGGGTGGCGTCGACGACCTCCCACGTCCCGCCCGGGGCCGCCTCCACCACGACGTGGAAGTCCATGGGGAGAAGGCCCGGCGCGTACGCGGAGCACACCCGTGCCGGCACGTCCAGCGCGCGCAGGAGCGCCGCGGTGACGTGCGCGTGGTCGCGGCACACGCCCCGCCGGGCCAGCAGGGTGTCCAGGGCCGTGTCGGTGGGGCCGCTGGAACCGGGGACGTACTCCAGCTGGGCGTGCACCCAGGCCGCCACGGCCGCCGGCAGCTGCCCGCGCGGCACGTCGCCGAACTCCCGCGCGGCCAGGGTGCCCAGGCGGTCGGAGGGGCAGTAGCGGCTGGGGCGGGTCGCCTCCCACCGCTCCAGCTCCGCCAGCCGGTGCGGCGCCCGGTGCTCGGCGCGGGCGGTGGCGGCGTACTCCACGCGGACCGGGCCGGCGGGGGCGGTGAAGCGGTGCAGCAGCGCCCCCGACGCGGCCTGCAGCGGGTGCACCGGCACCACGCCGTCCGGGCCGTCCACGCGCAGCGTCTCGGTCAGGACCCGCACGCCAGGGCGGCGCGCCACGGCCACGGCCAGCACGGCCTCGGAGGGCGCTCCCGCCAGCAGCCGCAGCGCGGCGCGCACCGAGGTGGTGGGCGCCGGGGCGGTGGGTGCCGCGGTGGCGGGTGTGGTCTCCGGCACGCGGCGAGTGTGCCCGAACGGCGTGCGGGTGCGCCCGCGGGCGCAGCGCCCTAGCGTCGGCGCCGTGCACGTCGCCATCGCAGGAGCCCACGGCCAGGTCGCCCGCCACCTCACCCGCCTGCTCGCCGCCCGCGGGGACCGGGTGACGGGGCTGGTCCGCAACCCCGACCACGTCGCGGACGTCACCGCCGACGGCGCCCGCGCGGTGGTGGTGGACCTGGAGTCCGCCGGCGCGCAGGAGGTGGCCGAGGCGGTGCGCGGCGCGGACGCGGTCGTCTTCGCCGCGGGCGCCGGACCGGGCAGCGGCGCCGCCCGCAAGGACACCGTCGACCGGGCCGCCGCGGTCCTGCTGGCCGACGCCGCCGCGCTGGCCGGCGCGCGCGACTACCTGCTGGTGTCGTCCTTCGGCGTGGACGCCGTGCGCGGCGGCGCGGTCCCGGACGGGGTGGACGAGGTGTTCGTCGCCTACCTGCGCGCCAAGCTGGCCGCCGAGGAGGAGCTGCTGGCCCGGGCCGCGGACCCCGCCGGGCCGCGGGTCACGGTGCTGCGCCCCGGCGGCCTGACGGACGCCGAGCCCACCGGGCGGGTGCGCCTGGAGCGCTCCGTCGAGCGCGGCAGCGTGCCGCGCGCGGACGTGGCCGCCGTGTGCGCGGCGCTGCTGCAGGTGCCCGCGCCGCCCGGCGGGCGGGTGCTGGAGCTCGTCGGTGGCGAGGAGCCGGTGCAGCGGGCGGTCGCGCGCGCGGCCGCCGAGGGTGGTCCGGCCGGTGCGGCGGGTGCGGCGGGTGCGACAGACTAGGCGGTCCCACCGCTCCTGACCGCTGGAGGAACCGTGCCCGCCCTGCGTCCCGCCCCCCGTGCGCTGCTGCTGGAGAACATCCACGCGGACGCGCGGACCCTGCTGTCCGAGGCCGGGTGGGAGGTGGAGACGGTCTCCGGCGCCCTGGACGAGGCCGAGCTCGTCGAGCGCCTGCAGGGGATCTCCCTGCTGGGCATCCGCTCCACCACGCACGTCACCGAGAAGGTCCTGGAGAACGCCCCGGACCTGCGGGCGATCGGCGCCTTCTGCATCGGCACCAACCAGATCGACCTGTTCGCCGCGGCGGCCCACGGGGTCGCCGTCTTCAACGCCCCCTACAGCAACACGCGCAGCGTCGTGGAGCTGGCCCTGGCGGAGATCATCGCGCTGACGCGGCGGCTGACGGTCAAGGACCGCCTCATGCACGCCGGCGTGTGGGACAAGTCGGCCACCGGCGCCCACGAGGTGCGCGGGCGCCGCCTGGGCATCGTCGGCTACGGCAACATCGGCTCGCAGCTGTCGGTGGTGGCCGAGGCGCTGGGCCTGAGCGTGTTCTTCTACGACACCGCCGACCGCCTCGCGCTGGGCAACGCGCGCCGCTGCGGCAGCCTGCACGAGGTCCTCGAGGTCGCCGACGTGGTGACCCTGCACGTGGACGGGCGCAGCAGCAACAGCGGGTTCTTCGGCGAGGCCGAGTTCGCCCGCATGCGCCCGGGGTCGATCTTCCTGAACCTCTCGCGCGGCTTCGTGGTGGACCACGTCGCGCTGCGCCGGCACATCGAGTCCGGGCACATCGCCGGTGCAGCGGTGGACGTCTTCCCGCAGGAGCCCAAGAGCCGCGGGGAGGCGTTCGAGTCGGAGCTGCGCGGCCTGGACAACGTCATCCTCACCCCGCACGTGGGCGGCTCGACGGAGGAGGCGCAGGAGGACATCGGCCGGTTCGTCGCCGCCAAGCTGCGCGACTACGCCCTGCACGGCTCCACGACCCTGAGCGTGAACATGCCGCCGCTGGCGACGGAGACCACCCCGGGCACGGTGCGCCTGGCGCACCTGCACCGCAACGTGCCGGGGGTGCTGGCGGCGATCAACCGGATCCTCGCCGACGAGGGCGTGAACATCGAGGGCCAGCAGCTGTCCACCCGCGGCGACCTGGGCTACGTGGTCACCGACATCGCCGCCGCGGCCTCGGAGGACGTGGGCCGCCGGCTGCGCGAGCTGCCGGAGACGGTGCGGGTGCGCCAGCTGGGCTCGCACGACTGAGCCGCGCACCCGTGCCCGCCGAGCACCCCCAGCAGCACCCCCAGCAGCACCCGCAGCGGCTGCTGCTGCTGGCGGACACCCACCTGCCCCGGCGGGCGAAGGAGCTGCCGGAGCAGGTGCGGGCCGCGGTGGACGCCGCGGACGTCGTCGTGCACGCCGGCGACTGGGTCGACGAGGCCACCGTCCTGGCGCTGCGCGAGCGCTCCCGCCGGCTGGTGGGCGTCGCCGGCAACAACGACGGCGCCGACGTGCGTCGGCACCTGGGGGAGTTCGCCGCGTTCACCTGCGGCGGGCTGCGCTTCGGCGTGGTGCACGAGACGGGTGCGGCGGCCGGCCGGGAGCGGCGCTGCGACGCCCGGTGGGCGGGGGAGCTGGACGTGCTGGTCTTCGGCCACTCCCACGTGCCGTGGGACACCACGACGCCGGCGGGCGTGCGGCTGCTGAACCCCGGGTCGCCGACGGACCGGCGCCGGCAGCCGGCGTGCACGTACGTGACGCTGACCGCCGCCCACGGGCGGCTGCACGACGTGCGCCTGCACGCGCTGCCGCCGCGTCAGCGGCTCGCGGGCTGATCCGGGGTGGGCCGGTCGGGTGTGCCGGGGCGCCGGGCCAGCAGGTCGGTCACCACGTGCCCCCGGGCCAGGCCCCGCGCCTCGAAGCGGGTGGTCGGGCGCCAGTGCGGCCGCTCGTGCAGGACCTCCTCCAGCACCAGCCCGGGCTCGGCGGCCAGCACGGCGGCGACCTGCTGCGCGTAGGGCTCCCAGTCGGTGGCGCAGTGCAGCACCCCGCCGGGGGCCAGCCGGTCGGCCACCAGCGCCGCGAAGGCGGCGTCGAGCAGGCGGCGCTTGTGGTGGCGGGCCTTGGGCCAGGGGTCGGGGAAGTAGACCCGCACCCCGGCCAGGGTGCCCGGGGCGATCCGCTGCCGCAGGAGCAGGCGGCCGTCGCCCTCGAGCACCCGCACGTTGCCCAGGCCCCGCTCGTGCAGGCCGGCCACCAGCGCGGCGACCCCGGGGGTGTGCACGTCGGCGGCCAGGACGCACGTGGCGGGGTCGGCCTCGGCCATGGCCAGGGTGGTGCCGCCCGTGCCGAACCCGATCTCCAGCACGACCGGGGCCGTGGTCCCGAACAGCGCGGGCAGGTCCAGCGGGCCGTCCCCGTCGGGCACGGCGAACCGGGCCCGGTGCTCCGCCAGGGCCTTCAGCCGGGCCGGGCCCGTGCGGCCGCGGCGCAGCTTGTAGGAACGCGGCGTGTCGTCCGCCTCGGCGGCGTCGGGGCGGGGGGTCACCGGCCCATCATCGGTCAGCGGGCCGCGACGCCCTCCGGGCGGGGCTCGGCGAAGTCGGCGGGCCGGAAGCGGCCCTGCGACAGCCGCCCCTCGATCTGCTCCAGGCTGCGGCCGGTGAGCTCGGGCATCCTCCGGTACAGGAAGACGAACGCGACGACGTTGAACGCCGCGTACAGCCAGAACGTCTGCCCGGTGCCGATCGTGTCGATGATGCTCAGCAGGGTCAGGGTGATGAGCAGGTTCGTGCCCCACAGCGAGGCCGACTGCGCCGCGGCGCCCGCCGAGCGGGTGGCCAGCGGGTAGATCTCCGAGCCGGTGAGCCAGCCCATCAGCTGGATGCCGCCCGCGGTGAAGGCCATGAACGCCACCAGCGTGGCGACGATGTACGGCACCTGCTCCGGGCCGTCGTTGCCCGTGACGAAGAAGGTGCCCAGCACCACCAGCGCCAGGGCGGCCCCCGGCAGGGTGAGCAGGGTCAGCCGCCGCCGGCCCACCCGGTCGATGATCGCCAGCCCGATGAGCTGGGTGACCAGGTACGTCGCACCGAGGGCGACCGAGACGCGCAGCGCCGTGCTGTCGGGGAACCCGTTGTCGGTGAGGATCGTCGGCGAGTAGTAGACGATCATCTCGATGCCGGACAGCTGGGTGAAGATCGCCAGACCGCACCCGACGACCAGCGCCGGGCGCACCCACGCCTCCCGCAGCCCCCGCCAGCCGCGGGTGCTCGCCTCCCGCTCGGCGTCCACCAGCTCGCCGATCTCGTCGAGCTCGCCCGAGACGTCGGCGCCGCGGGGGCGGACGCGCTCGAGGGATCGGCGCGCCTGGTCGACCTGCTCGGCCTTGACCAGCCAGCGCGGGCTCTCGGGCAGGCGGAGCATCAGCGCGAGCATGAGCGCCGCGGGGACCGCGGCCGCACCGATCGCCCAGCGCCAGTCGACGCTCTGGCTGGCGCCGACGATCGTGGCGACGAGGATGCCGACCCCGATGGCGATCTGGAAGCACAGCACGAGGCGGCCGCGGTACTTCGTGGGCGCCAGCTCGGCCACGTACACCGGCGCGGTCTGGGTGGCGCCGCCGACGGCGAAGCCGAGCACCAGGCGTGCCAGCGACAGCGTGACGGGGTTCGGTGCCAGGGAGGCGCCGATCGTGCCCACCACGAACACGACCGCGACGACCAGCAGGGTGCCGCGGCGGCCGCGCCGTTCGCTCAGGCGGCTGCACACCAGCGCACCGATCACGGCACCGGCCAGGATCGAGGCCGCGATGACCTGCTCCCAGCCGTTGCCGATGGTGAACTCGTCGCTGATCTGCAGCAGCGCGCCGGAGATGATGCCGGTGTCGTAGCCGTACAGCAGCCCCGAGATCGCCGAGACCAGGGCGACGACCACCACGGCACCGGTCAGGCCGGCACCGTCACCGCCCGCCGTGCCGGTGCCGGTTCCGCTGGACGGGGTCCGCCCGTCCTGTCCAGGTGCAGCCACGGGTTCCTCCGAGTCGGCGTGGGTGGTGCGGGCGGTTCTCAGACAAGCACCGGCCGTGACCCGCCGCCCGTCGAACCGCCCCGGCCACCCCGCCCGCCCCGTCCGCTCAGCCCGGGTGCGCGCTCCACTCCCGCGCCAGCAGCTCGTAGGAGCGTTCCCGCTCGGCGTGGTCGTGCACCTGCGTCACCACCATCAGCTCGTCGGCCCCCGTGGTGTCCACCAGCTCCCGCAGGCGGGCCGCGACGTCACCGGCGGTGCCGGCGAGCACGAGGCCGGTGCCCTGGGCCGCGACGTGGCGCTCGGCGGCCGTCCACGCGTGGGCGGCGGCCTCCTCGGGGCTGGGCAGCGGGCCCGGGCGGCCCAGCCGCAGGTGCGCCGTGGCCAGCTGCTGCGCGGGCCGCACCGCCGCGGCCCCCTCCCGCCCCCCGTGGGGGGCGGCGAGGTCAACGACCACATTAAAAGGCTGGTGAGCACACCGCGCCGCG